>CALMKY010000487.1 GCA_937867195.1 uncultured Saprospiraceae bacterium
GGATACTGCAATACCTGTTTTCCCTACGGCCGTAGGACCTCCAACCACGATCAATTTCTTTTTGGATCGATTTGATATCATTCGCTGTGATAAAAATAAGGCTAGTATTTGACTCCTTTGGATAAGCGACACGGTGATTCTGCAGGTAGGTTTCGCTTTATAAAATCCAATGACTTCTATTACAGATTCGTCTTACATTTGCCGATCAAATATTAAGGTATCCAATGAAACTTTTATTATCCGGATTATTTTTTTTCATACTTATTTATTCAGACGCCCAGGAATCCAATCAACGACCTTCTTCCGGAAAGGACAAACGCATTTCATTCATTCAACATGATCGACTTGTAAACAATAGTCCTTATAAGGATCTTCAATGGAGACCACTCAGTCCCGGGACCATGAGCGGCAGGTGTGTGGATGTCAAAGGTCTGCCGGGAAATAGGAGTACATTATTTGCTGCATTTGCTACCGGTGGACTTTGGAGATCTACCGATACAGGTAAGACATGGAAACCACTTATGGATCATGAAATGACATTGTCGATGGGTAATCTAGCGATCTCAGCGTCAAATCCCAATATTATGTTTGCAGGTACAGGTGAAGCGAATATTTTCAGAGCATCCTTACCCGGTATCGGTATTTATAAATCAGAAGACGGTGGTAATACTTGGAATCTTTCTGGCTTGGAAAATACCGGGACGATTGCCCGCATCCTCATTCATCCCACCAATCCAAATATAGTGTACGTTGCAGCCAGTGGTAATGAATGGTCACGCAACGAAGATCGAGGTGTCTACAAGAGTATCGATGGTGGACTGAATTGGAAAAAAGTACTGTACATTGATGATAGGACCGGTGCAATAGACATCGCTCTTGACCCTTCAGATCCTGAAACAGTATATGCCAGTATGTGGACTCGCATACGCAAACGGTGGTCTGACCCTACACCTGAAGAAGGAGATTATATTTATAAATCATCCAACGGAGGCACATCCTGGAAGAAACTGACCGATGGATTGCCGGATACTAAAATGACTGGACGGATCGGGATCGCCGTGACTCCTGCAAATCCAAACGTTATCTATGCATTCGTCGATAATCATGGTAAAAAAAGAGAACCTAAACCGGGCGAATTGGATTCATATGGCCGAATCAAACAATTTGTAATCAATGGAGCAGAGGTATATAAAAGCTCTGATAAAGGAGAACATTGGACTTTGACCAGTCAACACGATGATTATATGGAACATTTTTCAGGTACCTATGGATGGGTATTTTCGCAAATCAGAGTAAGTCCAACGGATGAAAATAAAGTATTCATCATGGGACTTGACTTGGCTCAAAGCAATGATGGCGGAAAATCATGGACCTCCATGTCAAAAGATGCAAAAGGAAAATGGTTGGGCATACATGGTGATCATCATGCGTTGTGGATAGATCCTACTAATCCGCAATACATACTGAGTGGTGACGATGGGGGTATCAGCGTGACGTATAATGGAGGAATCTCCTGGAAAAATTTTTACCATGAGATTCCAACCACACAGTTTTACAATGTAACGTATGATCTTAACAAACCATTTTATGTCTATGGATCCGTGCAGGATGAAGGCTCGGTGCGCATGATGAGTACCGAAATGTACGATCCGAATGTAAAGGGCAGTGGTAAATTTGATCGGGTAGAAGGAGGAGAAGGAACCAGGATCGTAGTGGATCAAGAGGATAATACCACGATGTATGCATCTGCATTCTACGGTCGTCTGCAAAAAAGCAATCTTAAAAAATTAGGAAAGAAAAATAATGTTGAGTCGATTACACCTCCTGCTGTCAGCGGTGAAGATCCTCGGGGTGAATGGTTGGCAGCGACTTCACTATCACCCTGGGATGGCACGACCGTATATCATGGTTTTCAATATGTGTTGAAGACATCTGATCAAGGCAAGACCTGGCAAAAGCTCAGTGATGATCTTACACAAAACAATAAAAATAAAATGGGGACTACACCTTATAAAATATCCTACCAGTGCATTACTGCAATTCAAGAGTCTCCAAAAGTACGAGGACTGATCTATGCAGGCACAGACGATGGCAAAGTGCATTTTACCACAAATGAAGGGAATGGCAGATGGACCGACATCAGTGCCGGTTTACTTAAAGATGCCGCAGTCAGCAGTATAGAGCCATCGCGATTTGAAGATGGTACCGTTTACCTTGCGATGAGTGATCGTCGTGAAGATAATATTGCAGCGCTGGCATATAAATCATCTGACTATGGTAAAACATGGAATAGTATTACATCTGCTTTGCCGGCGTCTCCTGTTAATGTGTTAAGACAGGATCCCGATAATAAAGATATCTTGTATTTGGGCAGTGATCTCGGTATCTATTTATCGAAAGACGATGGAAAGACCTGGATTAATCTTAACGCTAACCTGCCGAAAGCCATCTCGGTACAGGATTTATTTATTCATCCCGTCACGAAGCAATTGGTAATAGCCACTTATGGAAGGGGTGTGTTTATTGTAGATAGACCAAAGTAGAACTTGCCTCATTGCGTATTCATGCATCTATTCAAATTAAGCAGACATCTATTTGAATCTGAACAGCAGTGGACAACATAAATTGGTTGAATAAGATGTAAGATGAAATGGGTTAGATCATCTTTTTACTCTGGTCAATCATTTCATGACAAAATCCTTATGCGCGCGATTGCAGACTTCTGTTTAAGCTAAAGTAATCTTAATGCTGCAACGGTCTTTTTTTTATAATGCCTCCTTTGATGTCTTTGACGCTATTCATGATCATAAATGCATTTGGATCAATTTTTTCAATTTCTTTTTTCAGTTTATTTAATTCCAATCTGGTAATAACTGTAAAAAGAATATCGACTTGTTTTTTTTCTCCGCCTTTACCATGTCCTTGCTTTCCATCATAAATTGTGATGCCATGATTTAGTTCGGAGACAATCAATTTTCTTATTTCTTCCTGATGCGATGAGATGATCGTGACCCCTATGTATTCTTCAATGCCCTCGACGATAAAGTCCAGTGTTTTGGACGCAGCCAGATAAGTAATCATGGAATACAAGGCGATTTCAATACCTAGAAAATAAGCGGCTACTCCGAAAATAATAATATTTATAAAAACAATAATATCCCCAACGGTGGCGCCCATTTTACGACTTAGATAGATGGCGAGCACTTCCGTGCCATCGATTACTGCACCACCTCTGATGGCAAATCCAATACCGGCCCCAAGGAAAAAACCTCCAAATACTGCAACTAATAAATTATCATCCGTGATATTTGGAAAACGGACCGTGAGCAATACGATGGCAAGCAATAGAATAGACAAGGATGTCTTAATGGCAAAGTTTCGGCTAATCACCGTGTATCCCAATATGATAAATGGGATGTTTATAATGATAATTAATACATAGAGTGGTATGGGCGTAATAGCGGAAATGAGTAAAGAAATGCCGGTTGCACCGCCGTCAATGAAATGGTTGGTCAATAAAAAACCCTTGAATCCAAAGGCAGCAGAAAAAATACCGAGGACTATTAAAAATATGTCTTTTATGGATTGTTTAATGGTGGTGCGGAGTTGCTTATATCCCTTCGCCAGCGCATAGTTTGAAATTGTAATTGGATCATCGACCTTGGCTTTATTTTTTAATACGGTTTGAATGACGACCTGGGCTATAAAAGGGTTCATGGTGATACTTTTTTAAAATGAAACTCCAATGCTAAAGTTAGACTTTACCAAGACAATATACGATGTTTAGCGTCGATCTGATGGCCATATCCTAAACAACATAATTGAGAACATCGTGTTTTTGTATACATGATGATTTGAACTTTCTTGGTTTAAAATTAGAATTTGTAGATGTTTACAGACGATAAGAATAATAGGACAAACCAAAGGACTGCCGGCGCTAAGTATTTTTTAAATTCATAGGTTCAACTCTAAAGAAAAATTCCCTCGCGGATCTATTGAATCGCATAGACTTGAGCGTTCGCGTTATTGTTGGCAATCATAATATAATCCGTTCCTTTGATCCTGATGGGTTTGATTGACCGGATTTCGGAACCCAGATTTCCAGGATGGTTCATAGTTTTAAAATGATGATCTTTGGTTTGGATCAAAACGGTCATCGCATTCCCCATGCATCCACCGAGTTCAGGTTTTACTGCACTGAAATTTCCACCAAGAATCAAGTCTTGCAGCCCGTCATGATTCAAATCCATTGGCAATACGGTAAAGACAGGAGATAGTTGGGATACGATGGGCAATGCCTCCGGAGTAAATTTTCCATGATCATTTATAAATAGGGTAGTGGCCGTCGTATTACATATTAAGTGGATTGCATTTTTTAATTGTTCCGGAGCAAATACATCGTTGATGGTTTGATTTTTGTAGTCCTCATATTTGAGATATTTCTTTTTGAGCAATGGCATTTGCACTACCAGGTCCTGTTTTAATGTGAGGGGATAATCTTTGTCTCCATTGAAAGTAGTCAGAATTTGTTCGGCGGTGCCATTTTGATCATAGTCGTTGATGAAAAGTTGTGCGGGATGGTTTTGGCTTGATTTTATTCGGGTATTGAGGCCCCAATTTCCCGCTAGGATATCGATGTCGCCATCGTGATCCAAATCATCTGCCACGACAGTTTGCCACAATCCATTCGAATGATTTAATCCAAGATCCTTCGTAATGTTTTTAAAATTGGTTTTCTTATTTTTCAATACGATGATGGTCATCCATTCCCCGCTGATGATCAAATCTTCAAATTTATCGCCATCGATGTCCGCCCAGGCAGCGTCGGTTATCATTCCTATATGTTCCAAATCCGGTACCGGTAGCGGGGTAAACTTACCATGACCATCATTATTGAGAATGTATCCATTGCAAGGCACTCCGTAATTAAAAGGTATCAGCCTGACCCCGACGAAAAGGTCCTGATCCCCATCGTGATCGATATCTGCAAAAGTCGGTGTACTCAAAGCACCGTTGTCATTCAATCCGAAAGGATTGGCCCTGATAAAAGTAAATACTGAATTTGACATGAAGTTGCTCCAAAATGTGCAAGTCAATGCTTGATGCTGCGTTATTCATTTTTGTTCGCGGCAATTGACCTGCTGTTGTAAGTTTCAATATGTTGCTGCTTGACAGGTGAAGCTGCTAGGCTGGAATTCCATCGATGAAAATCGGGATATGCAATGCATACTGGGATTATCCAGAGCATTACCTTATACGAATTCTATGACTCTTAACAGTTGGATGATCTGACTGATTCCTCTTCACTCATGATCACATCACTCATTTCTACTACCCGGATGCTCCAATTTTATAAGCAATCGCACACAATCCATTGATATAAATCAACTCACTATATGAAGCAAACGACTTGCCCTGATCACTGGAACCCGGTCTGCCTTCCCCATCGATTCTTGATCACTTTCACCTTGATTCACCTGGTTTCCGTCGCCGCATGCTGCAGAAAACACAATACTCGAATAGAGGAAAACACCTTGTAGAGCATGCAAGCAACCATTGACACGACCTGGAATGACATCCATTTTGGAACCACTTCATAATCTCTGATGGGAGGAATTCATCCTCCCATCACCAGCCCAGCTCTTACTACTCTATTTATCCATCCTGGTTTCTATTTATATTATTT
>CALMKY010000488.1 GCA_937867195.1 uncultured Saprospiraceae bacterium
TGAGATCGGACAGCGTGACGACCAATTGCAGTTTTATCTTGGAATGTGTGTAATTCACCGGATGGGTCGTATCGATAAGTGCTGTCTTGCTGCAAAAAACTTGGAACATCCATAATAGCACCGGCGCAACCCCAGTAATCGCCACAATCATTCTCCTGGACCTGGAACTCCTGGCCTTGCATCCAAAATCCATTGTCCAACCCTTGCTCTCCATTGGCATGATAGAGGATGCCACTATCCATTTTTCCTTTTAACCGAGGCGGCCATTTAAGTTTTCCCCATTTAAATTGCAATCGTAGATGATAATTTTGATATTCGTTTTGGGTGGATATTCCCCCAAAATGCTCTCCTGAAATTCGGATGGCATGCATTCCGTCTACCTTAACCACAGAAAATGTTTTCTTAGGATCAATGTTTAGACCGATTGGTTTTAAATCTGTCCTGTGATCACCGGGAGCAGAAAACGGGGGGCCCAGGTAAGTATCCCAGCCTTTTAAACTTTTACCATCAAATAAATTTATCCAATGATTTTGTGAATATCCGTTCGATAAATTGAAATTAAAAAAATACAAAATCAGCAGTAATCGGTAAATCATATTCAAATCTAAAATTTTTTTTTACCAGTAAGCAATTTGAGGTCAAAAGTGATTTTGAGTCGATTCATCCGCGACGACATAATCCGCTGGGATTGAAATTAAATCATCTTTACCATATCAATCGATTGGGTGTTTTTGGAAACAGTTTTTTGATTTTAAAAATAGGAATAAAGAAAATGTGGATTCGGGCAATACCTGATTTGAATTACCCTAAACCTTATGATCACAGGATTGTTATCCAAGGTTAGATATGTCTGTGAATCTTTTTTGGTTTCGGCGGGACCTCCGGTTTCATGATAATACTGCTTTATTTCATGCCTTACAAGATGGAAATCCGGTTCTTCCGATTTTTATTTTTGATCGAAATATTTTAGATGCTTTAGACGACAAAAAAGATCAGAGGGTCCAGTTTATTCATCAGGCCATTTTGGAGTTGAATGAAGTATTGACCAAGCAAGGAAGTGCATTGCAGGTATTTCATGGTTATCCGGAAGATATTTTTAAAAGGCTTCTGACTCAATACAAGATTGAAAAGGTGTATTGCAATGAAGATTATGAGCAATATGCAATTGAACGGGATCATGCAATAGAAAAATTGGTTAATGAAAATAATGCGACTTTTCATCGATTTAAAGACCAGGTTATTTTTGACAAATTAGAAGTCGTTAAGGATAATGGTCAGCCGTATACAGTTTTTACACCCTACAGTCGTAAATGGAAATCAAGATTGAATGACTACCCGGTTAGGATACTTCAAACTGAAAAATTATTTGATCATTTTTTTAAACAAAAATCAAACTTAATACCAACCGTAAACCAATTGGGTTTTATTCCAACCTCAGACCCTTTTCCTGATCGTACGGTAAGCAATCCTCTCTTGCTGCGATATCATTTGACGCGTGATTACCCCTCTTTACCCGGCACCAGCCGAATCAGTGTACATCTCAGATTTGGTACAGTCAGTATAAGAGAATTGGTAATTCAAGCCCAGATAACCAGTGAACCCTTTCTCAATGAATTGATCTGGAGAGATTTTTATCAAATGATCTTATGGAATTTCCCGCATATTTCTCTAGGTAAATCTTTTAAGAAAGAATATGATTTGATCAAATGGAGAAATAATGAATCAGAATTTGATGCATGGTGTAAAGGATCGACTGGATATCCCATCGTGGACGCGGGTATGCGGGAACTCAATGCGACCGGATACATGCACAATCGGGTACGCATGATTGTAGCCTCTTTTTTATGCAAACACCTTTTGATTGATTGGAGATGGGGTGAAGCTTATTTTGCAAACAAACTACTTGACTTCGATTTTGCAGCAAATAACGGCGGCTGGCAGTGGGCGGCTGGCTCTGGCTGTGATGCGGCACCTTATTTCAGAATCTTTAATCCAAGCCTGCAGACTAAAAAATTTGATCCTGAATTGAAGTACATCCGAAAATGGGTGCCCGAAATAGATGAATTAAACTATCCCAGGCCCATCGTGGATCATGAATTTGCCAGGAAAAGATGTTTGGAAGTATATGCCATTGCATTAAAAGAAAAATAAGCACTTCATTAATCTTCCTGAATTTTCTTTCTCATTGTATTAAATTTATCAACGATGCTGGTATGGGCTTTTTTTAAAGCATCTAAATTTACTGCGTAGAGCTCTATAAAGCCGCAATTGGCACAAACCCTGGCAGTAATTTCAGAGGTAGTACGCTTTTTATCAAACCATGCATTGGGTTCTTCATCGATAGCGATTTTTGCAAATCCTGTATTGGCATGCTCTTTATCCAATAAAGCTACATTCGTAATGATTTGATCTGATCCACATTTAACACAAACGAATTTCAATTTTATAAGAAAATGTAATTGAAATTACTCATATTTTGGTTGCGATCAAACCTCCTTATAGAAAGCCTGCTGTTCTGTAAACTTTTACGCCCGCAATACATCAATAAGTCCTAAATTTGCCTGATCAATATTTGAAAAATGAATGACCAGGCGGTATCTGATTTTCTACCCATCTTCCTGATGTTTATTATAGCAGCCGGATTTGTAGGAGGTACGATGTGGATCACTCATTTGCTTGGTCCCAAGCGTGCTACGGCTGTCAAGGATGAATCATTTGAATGTGGAATTGAAAGTGTGGGTAATGCGCGTTCTCCGTTTTCAATTAAGTATTTCCTGGTAGCCATACTATTTGTACTGTTTGACATTGAAGTGATTTTTATGTATCCATGGGCTGTCAATTTCAGGCAACTCGGCGTTTCCGGATTAATCGAAATGTTTATCTTCATAGCACTTTTATTAATTGGATTTTTCTTCATCATTAAAAAGAAAGCCCTTCAGTGGGAATAAATGGGTAGTTCAGTCAATATCGATATTAAAAACAAACCCGAAGGATACGAAGGCCAGGGTTTCTTTGCTACCAGTTTAGATCGGGTCGTGGGATTAGCCCGCAAAAATTCTTTGTGGCCATTACCATTTGCTACATCCTGTTGCGGAATTGAATTCATGGCTACTATGGCGGCAAATTATGATTTATCACGGTTTGGAATGGAGCGATTGTCATTTTCTCCGCGGCAAGCCGACTTACTCATTGTAGCCGGTACGATTTCTAAAAAGCTTGGTCCGGTATTGAGACAAGTTTACGAACAAATGGCGGAACCCAAATGGGTCATTGCCATGGGAGCCTGTGCCAGCAGCGGTGGTATTTTTGATACTTACTCTGTATTGCAAGGCATTGATAAAATCATTCCGGTAGATGTCTACGTACCAGGTTGCCCGCCAAGGCCTGAACAACTGATTGATGGAATATTGAAAATTCAAGAAATGGTACACAATGAATCTCTTTCCCGCAGGACGAGCGATGAATACAAAAAGCGATTGGCAGTATACGGAATAGAGTAAAATTTTTTTCCTGTTCCTATCGATTCAATTCCAGTTGGCCTAACGCCATCCTTAAAAAGCCTGGTAATATAATAGCCCTTGTACGAGCTAATTTTTCAGGGTCTCTAAGATGAATCATCATCTCATCATAGCCTAACTGACCTACATTCTTAATGATGGGCTCTTTTTTATCCCCATTAAAATGTACCAGCATGCCGTCTGGATCCGCTTCAGGATGAAATTGGGTACCCATAAAATATTCGGAAAATCGAATGCCCATCAATGCTCTGTCATCGGTACCGGGTGCCGGATTGGTTTCGAACGCTAATATTTCATAACCCCTGTTTTGCATAAGATCCAGATCCGGTCTGATGACCTGATACATTCTGAAATCCGCAGCAAAGAAAGGATTGGGCAAAGTTTCCATACAGGTCTCTTTGCGGCCTGCATCGGTAAGTGTTACAGGCATGACTCCATACGATGAAGGTTGTCTCAGGCTGACTTCGGCAAAATTGTAGTGTCGGCATATCATTTGGAATGAATGACAGATAAAAAACACATATTTTTTAGTCGAATTGTCGAGTTTATTGATTGCTTCAATAGAGTCAATGAGTTCAAAGTATTTTGTATCCCAAGAGAGACCTTTGGTGTCTAAAGGACTGCCTGGACCACCGCTGCTGATATAAATATCATATGACAAATCAGGGACATCTTCTTCCGATCGGATGGCATATGTCTCAGTGATGACTTCCTGATCCATATCCAGGGCAAAGTTTTCGATGATCTCGTGTATGCAGCGAATACCCTCATTGGCTTCACCATTATACAAATCGAGTATCGCTATGCGAATAACCTCTCGTTCTTTAAGTAACATTATATTTTTTAAGGTTGGCTGACACAAATTTAATAATTACTTAAACTTGCTCAAAACGAATTCATCCTGATGAAGAATTCTGAGTTAAATCAATATGACTCAAAGTTAATTTATGATGAATATTTTAGTTAAAATTTCCATTCTTTAAGCCTGTTCAGGATTCTTAGATCACTCAAACTGGTTTTTACAAAAAAGGCCCACGGTGTCGTGAGCCTTTGATATGAATCGAATTTGGCTAATTATTTCTTTACCGGGGCAGCATTGTATTTACCTATAATATCGCTGATTTGTTTTGTAAAGGCAGTATCCTGGATCTCATTGGCCAATAACTGCAATCGTTGCGGTATGGTCATGTATTGATTGTAATCTTCATTAAAACCCTGGGTATTAAGATCTTGTTTCGATAATGAATTATAGAAGTCAAGATATTCAGCAGCTTCCTTGGCGAGTTTGATTGCTTCAGCTTTGCATTTATCGATTTTACTCATTTTAAAATAAAATTCGATAAATTGAATGCGCTGGGCATCGTAATCAAAGTTCATCTGAGGGAAAGCATTGAAATATTGATCATTCAGATCTTCGGCTTTCTTCATATCGCCTTGCTTGATAAGAGCGTCGATCGTACGCATAAATGCAATGCGCATAGCCTGGAAGCTCGGATTGAAACTGTTTTCAAAAGTAAACATCTTGTACCGATCAAAACCACCCCATTTAAATTTATGGGTTACATTATCATAAACCCGATCAGTCGCCACCCGTCCAGCACCATATTGACCAAATCGCCCATCTGCCTGGCTTAATACCGGCACTAATCTGGTAGCAAGACCTTCTAACTGGGTATAATTCGATATACCTTGTAATTTATCAAGATTAGCAGTGGAAGCAAAATATATTGGTCTGTCGTATATATTGGATGCAATGATATCTAATACAGCGAGATCATCCTTCATGATATAGTTTCCTGCAAGGTTGATTTCGATCTGTGGGGTGAAGGTCGAATCATTTGCGCTGATCATACCGGCAGCCACCGCTCTGGCATGATCGATCGGAATCACTACTTTACGTGCAGGCACATACGTTTCCATACTGCCACCACCTTGAGTAGGCAATGGATGTCTTTCATTGATAAACTTAAGGACATCGTACACATTTCGAGTAGCATTATCCGGAGCATTGATCAATAACTGCATGCGACTATCGCCGCGATAATTGTCTTCACTGATGGATAATTTTACAGGTTCTGATTTGTTGATCTTGCGACGCACCTGATCGATGTACCAATCTACGGCGATCAGGCTAAGATTGACTACGCGTACATCGGTACGGATTCCTTCCATCTCCTGAGCATACCACAATGGATACGTATCATTATCACCATAGGTAAATAAGATTGCATTGGGTGCACAGGACTCCAGGAAGTTAAGGGCATAATCCCGGGCACCGGTAAGATGTCTTCGGGAATGATCATCGAGCCCTTGCTGCAACATGATCGCAGGACCGACCAGACCTAAACCGGCAGATAATACCATCGGTACCATTGGATTGCCTTTGATTCTCTTCATAAAGAAATCAAACAATGCAATGACTCCCATGCCTACCCAGATAGCATAAGACATAAAAGATCCTACCAGTACATAATCGCGCTCCCTGGGTTCATTCGGGGGTTCGTTGGAATAAAAGATAATGCCTATGCCGGTTATGATAAATAGCATCAGCAATGCCGCAAAATCTCTTTTATCTTTTTTATAATGCCAGATCAAACCCAATAATCCCAAAATAAACGGAATCATAAAGTATCGATTTCTTCCCGGATCATTTTTCATACGAGCCGGCTCTTTACTCATATTGTATAAAAAGGCCTCGTCAAGCGGTTTGATACCGGATAGGGCATGACCACTTTTTAAATTCCATGGGAAATATCCCTGGTCAAAATTTTGCCGACCAATGAAATTCCACATAAAATATCTTACATACATCCAATAAAATTGATATCTGAATGCAAAACTGAAGTTTTCACTTTGATCGGGTTTTGTCTTACCATTCATCCAATATTCATACAAAGTCTTGCGATCGGTATGGCCCATACGGGGTAATAATCTTTCATCCTGAGATCGATAGATGGGAGTGTATTTATGATCTACCACTTCATAATGATCACCTACCCGTCCATAACGATCTTCTGATTTATAGTCTATTGGAGATGAATTGTAATAAGGTCCTCTAATCAAGGGTCTGTCACCATATTGTTCGCGGTTGAGATAAGGTATCAAACGACCGGCATCAGTCGGTGAGTTCATGTTGATAGGAGTATCTGCATTGGCGCGTATTAAGACAACCGCAACAGTTGAAAATCCCAGAATTACAAGTAACGTGGTGACCAGGATATTATGAATCATAGGATGGTTGTTTTTCTTTGCATAGTTTAATCCCCAATACAATCCACCACCAATCAATAACACAAATGGTATCAAACCTGAATTAAATGGAAGTCCCAGACCTACCATCATTCTGTCCAGTAAGGCCCATAACGATGGCAATCCCACAATCACCATTTTTTGATACATTCCCAAAACAACAATTGAAAGGAATAAGGCAAGCATCATGCCCCCAAAGGTTTTATTATTAAATCTTTTGTAGTAATAAAGTAAACCGATAAATGGAAAGGCCAGTAAGCTCAATAAATGCACACCGATCGACATCGCTGCCATAAAGCAGGCGAGTATCAACCATTTCTCATTTTGAGCGTTATTGGGTAAATAATACCACTTTAAGGTAGTCCATAATACCAGAGCGGTAAAAAATGTAGACATGGCATATACTTCACCCTCGACAGCACTAAACCATACTGAAGTACAGAATGCTGCGGTAAGTCCCGCAACCACACCTGAAATGGCTAAAGTCCATCCTTGTTCTTTGGTGGCATCTACTCCAGATCCGATCCAAGCTATTTTTGCAAAGATGACCGTGGACCAACATATAAACATAGCAGCAAAAGCAGTACACATGCCTGACATGATGTTGACCGCAAATGCTTGTGCAGAAGGATTGCTGCTAAAAATGGAAGCAACCCAGGCAAACATACGACCGATTAATAAAAACAAAGGTGCTCCCGGCGGATGCACGACTTGTAGTTTGGCCGCTCCTAAAATAAACTCGCCGCAATCCCAGAGACTCCCCGAGCGCTCGGCACAAAAGAAATACACAATGAATGCAACGGCGAAAGTAAACCACCCAGCTGCATTGGATTGTTTGTGAAAATTAAACATATCGTATTCGAGAGAAACTTAATCAATTGTAAAAAGCGCAAAGCTAATAAATTTGCAACTTTAACCACTGTTATTAAGAAAACTTTATATGCTTAAAATTCTCATAATATTTGGCGTTTTTTACTATTTGTATACCTTATTTGGGCGAGAATCAAAACTTTCAACACGAAAATCAACTCCTTTCCCAAAACCCAATGCAAAACCCAAGTCAGATGAATTCATCGAAGATGCCGAAATTATAGATCACAAATCATCATGAATATAAAAGAAGATATTTTACTTAATAATCACCACTTTATAGCCTTTAACAAGCCCAATGGTATGGCCGTTCAATCCATCCATCAAAAAGAAGAATCTCTCGAAGTGATCCTGCGGAATTATTGTAAAATACCGTTGCAACTCATTCATCGCATCGATCAACCTTGCAGCGGCATCGTATTGTTTGGTAAAAAGAAATCATCTGCTGCTTACCTGCACGACCTCATGTCAAAGCAATTGATCATCCGACAATATTTGGCCGTCGTACCCGGCAAACCCAAAGATGAATCCGGCACGTTGGTTCATTACTTATTTGCACACAAGCAAAGTAATAAAACATTTGTTGTGGATGAACATCATAAAGAAGGTAAGCTTTCCAGATTGGATTATCGATGGATCGGTTCCATATCCGACCATCGACACATAATAGCGCTCACACTCAATACGGGAAGACATCATCAGATCAGAGTACAGTTGGCGACCATTGGATGGCCCATTGATGGGGATCGAAAATATGGAAGTAAAACAATGATAAATGAAAAAGGTATCGCGTTGCATTCCTGGAAAATGAAGTTCCCTCATCCGGTTGATAAAACAGAGATACAGATCGAAGCGGGATTGCCAAATAATGAGCTTTGGAAAGGAGTACATGATTTATTGAAAAAATAAAATCATTTAATTTTGCGTCATGAAGAAATACCCTATGTTGGAAAAAAAGATGAGCGAACTCATTGAATTACAAAAGAAAAACGAAACTCAACTCGCCAAAACCGACGCTCAACTCGCCAAAACCGACGCTCAACTTGCTAAAACCGACGCTCAACTATCAAGAACTACAGAAATTCTTTCCAATATTGGAATTAATCTTGGAAAAGTAACTGAAGAGTATTTCTACGATACTTTAAAAGAAAAAATGAGTCTGGGAGAAATCAAATTTGATGCGATCTCCTTTAATCTGCAACATAAGTATAAAAACAAACAAGATGAGTTTAATATAGTCATGTACAATGGTAAAGCACTTGCCATCATCGAAATTAAACATAAAGTACATCCATCGGATCTGGAAAAACTCAGTAGTAAAAAGGTAGAAAGTTTTAGGGAACTATTCCCACAGTATAAACATCATAAAATATATCTAGGCATCGGCGGATTTTCAATACCAGAATCGATCGTAAAAGAGGCTTTGAAAAAAGGTATCGCAGTCTTAAAGCAAAAAGGTGAGGTCACACTAATAAGAGACGAAAAGCTCAAAGCTTATTAAATATATAAAGACTAATTCCGGCTCTTTGCAATCGAGTTAAATTTGTTTTTATGCTTGATTTAATAAATATCCACCATATTGCTATTATTTGCAGCAATTACGATAATTCTAAAAGATTTTACACCGAAATTCTTGGCTTGAAAATCATAAAAGAAACTTTTCGTGAAGAAAGAAATTCATACAAACTCGATCTTGCATTGAATGAACACTATGTGCTAGAACTTTTTTCGTTCCCGGATTATAAATTAAGAGCTACCAGACCTGAGGCACTGGGACTTCGACACTTGGCTTTTGCTGTTCAAGACTTAAGTGCAAATCTGCAAAAACTAGATCTTTTGAATATACAACACGAAGGAATACGAGTCGATGAAATTACAGGAAAACGATTTACATTTTTTTCGAGACTGTTTAAAATTCTGTGTAAACCCTGGGAGGAGATTTTCAAGAAATCAGTCTGCGTAAGAGTCGTGTTTAAATAACAGCGTAAAGGAATTAAATTTTTAGTTTGCATCTTTCTTCACCAAATTTATTAATAAATTGAGTTAACATAATTGGCCAATTTCTAGCAGGCATCGTCCATTTTTTGCTAGCCTGCATCAGAGCCAGGTAAACAACCTTTTCGACCGCTTGATCATTGGGTAGCATAGACTTCGTTTTAGTATACTTCCGAATAAGCCGGTTAAGGTTTTCGATAATATTGGTAGTATACATAATTTTCCGAATTTCCACTGGGAACTCAAAAAAGGTGGTAAGATTATCCCAGTTAGCCAACCAGCTTTTAGCGATATAAGGATATTTTTTGCTCCAGGCTTGGTCAAATGCCTCCAGGTAGCGATAGGCAGAATCCCGATCAGGAGCATTGTAAATAGCCTGGAGTGCAGATACAACAGCCTTCTTATCTTTCCAAACCACAAACTTGAGCGAATTTCGAAGCTGATGAACAATACAAATCTGTGTTAATGCTGAAGGAAAAACACTCGTGATGGCTTCAGTGAATCCTTTTAGATTATCCGTAGCGGTAACTAAGATATCTTGTAGGCCACGGGATTTTAGCGTAGTTAATACTTGCATCCAGAAGGCAGCACTTTCATTCTGGCAGATCCACATTCCTAGAACTTCTTTTCTCCCATGTTCGTTCAAGCCTACAGCTATTTGAACCGCTTTGTCAATGACTTTGCCATCTTGACGAACTTTAAATACAATGGCATCCATCCAGACGATATAATACAATGGGTCTAGCCTTCTGGTTTTGAATGCTTCAATATGGTCAATGATTTTATCTGTAATGTTGGAAATGGATGACTCACTAAATGTCAAACCATAGATCTCTTTCATATGGGATTCAATATCCCGGGTACTCATCCCATAGGTATACAATGAGATGATATGATCTTCAATGTCATCTAATACTCGCTTTCGTTTGGGTACCAAAACTGGCTCAAAGGTTCCATGGCGATCTCGGGGAACTTCAATTTCTAATGTACCTGATTTTGATTTTACAGTCTTGCGGCTTTTGCCATTACGACTATTATCAAACTGCACACTTTCCGGAGCGT
>CALMKY010000489.1 GCA_937867195.1 uncultured Saprospiraceae bacterium
ACTTGACCCGTCCATTGATTTAATTTATTATTACCTTGGTTTAGCATATCAAGCAAAGGGTGATTTGGCCGAAGCCCAACACGCTTGGTCTCGAGGCAAAGCCCTCAACGATGGTAAGTCAGCCTTCATGCTCAAGTAAACGCACATTCATCAACCCACCAAAACCCATAAATCCATGAAAATCAAAATTTTCCTTTTTTTGTTAATAGGTAGTATCCATGTCATGGCACAGCCTATCCATCCCAAGTATTATCAAAATACCCTAAAATGGCGAATGATTGGGCCTCATCGAGGAGGTCGCACCGTTGGAGCGGTGGGCGTTCCGCAACAACCCAACGTTTTTTATATTGGGGTGAACAATGGTGGCGTCTGGAAAACAACCGATGGTGGCAATAGATGGACCAATATTTCGGATGGTTTTTTCAAAACCGGATCTGTGGGCAGTATTGGAGTTTCGTGGTCAGATCCTAACGTGGTCTATGTAGGCATGGGTGAAGGTCCGGTCCGAGGGGTTATGACCTCGCATGGTGACGGTGTATATAAATCTACCGATGCGGGTAAATCATGGACTCAAATGGGTTTAAAAAATGTAAGGCAAATACCTAAGATCCGGATTCATCCTCAAAATCCTGATATCGTATATGCCGCTGCCCAGGGAAGTCCGTACACCCCTACCAATGATCGTGGTGTGTATCGCAGTGTAGACGGAGGAAAATCCTGGGAACGCAAACTATTTGTAGACAATAACAGTGGAGCTTGTGATTTGAGTATGGATATGAAAAATCCGAGAGTGCTATACGCTGCATTCTGGGATCACCAGCGATCTCCATGGTATGTAAGGTCAGGCGGTAATGGATCTTCAATCTGGAAAACCACCGACGGCGGTGACACCTGGAAAAAACTGACAAATGGATTACCCAAAGCCATGATGGGGAAAATCGGTATTTCGGTATCCCAAGCCAATCCTCAAAGAGTATATGCCATTATCGAATCCAATGAAGGAGGGCTGTACAGATCAGAAGACGGTGGTAATACATGGGCTTTGATCAACAGCGATCGCATACTCAGGACCCGCTCCTGGTATTATATGCATATTTTTGCCGATCCTCAAAATGCTGACCGCGTCATTGTTTTGAATGCACCTTATATGGAGTCTACCGATGGAGGTAAGACCTTCAAAAATATACAAGTACCGCATGGTGATAATCATGACCTCTGGATCAATCCCAATAATAATCAGATCATGGCCAACTCCAACGATGGAGGGGCCAATATAACATACAACGGAGGCGTCAATTGGTCTTTACAATCCAATCAACCAACGGCACAATTTTATAGGGTCATTGCTGATAACAGATTCCCCTATTGGGTCTATGGCGGGCAACAAGATAATACCGCATTGGCAGTAAAAAGCCGTACAGCAGGTCCGGGCATTACCGGGAAAGATTTTCTCATTATAGCAGGATGTGAAAGTGCCTGGCCGGCATTTGATCCTAATAATCCAAGATATATTTATTCGGGATGTTATCAAGGTATCATCGAAGAATATGACTGGGAGACCCAAGAACAAAAAGATATTATGGCATATCCATTTTTAGGACTTGGTACCAGGACGAATGAAACTAAATACAGATTTAATTGGAATGCACCGATCCTGGTTTCCAAATTTGATCCAAATGTAATCTATCATGGTGGAAATAAAGTTTTGCGCAGCACAGACCGGGGGCTTTCATGGAATGAATTTAGTCCTGATCTTACCCGAAATGAAAAATCAAAACAAGGAGATGGAGGTGGTCCAATCACCAATGAAGGCGCCGGAGGTGAAAACTACAATACATTAGCCTGTATGACCGAATCACCTCACGACAAAAATGTATTATGGTCTGGAAGTGATGATGGATTGGTCTATGTTACACAAGATGGTGGTAAAAACTGGACGAATGTAACCCCACCAAATCTTCAAGATGGTTTAGTGAACAGTATTAATGTATCACCACATACTGCGACCAAAGCTTACGTGGCTTTTACTAGGTATAAATACAATGATTTTACGCCGCATGTATTTATTACGAATGATAATGGCAAAACATGGTCCGATAAAACCACCGGCATGGAGGCAGAAGCTCATGTAAAAGTCATCATCGAAGATCCGGTACGTAAAGATTTATTATATGCCGGCACCGAAACAGGGCTCTATATTTCCTATGATGGAGCTGAGCATTGGCAAAAATTTCAATTGAATTTTCCAGTCGTACCCGTTACAGACTTGCGAGTGCATCAAAATGATTTATTGGCTTCCACAGCAGGTCGGGCATTTTGGATATTGGATGATCTTAAACCATTGCAAGATTACAAACAGGAGGATGTAAGCCGGACATTAAAAGTCTATCAGCCTGAGAATACCATCCGCTTTAGTGGCGGGGGCGGAATTGAAGGTTTGCCATCCACCGAAAGTTTGGGTTCTAATCCTGCTTCAGGCGTCACTGTGTATTATTCACTTTCCCCAAAGGATACTTCCGATCAGGTGACCGTTCAGGTAAAGGATATCTCCGGCAATCTGGTCAGGGAATATAAATCAAACGACAAGATCAAGTCTAAGCAGGCAAGCAGAGACAGCGGACTTAATAAATTGGTTTGGGATTTCCGCACAGAAGCTCAATCTCCCCCGGATGGTTTATTTGTAAACGGTGGCACCACAGGATATAAGGTCTCCCCGGGCAAGTATCAGATTACAGTCATCTATGGTAAAGAGTCAGATACCAAAATGGTAGATGTAACTAAAGATCCGAGGCTTACTACGACTGATGAACAATATGCCACGCAACAAGCTTTACTCAGCAATCTGAAAGAGTCTATCGATGAAATCTATGATAATGTAAAACGACTGAGATATATTAAAACCCAAGTAGAATCATTTACCAAAAGGGTCGATGTAGAGAATAAAGAAATTAAAGAAACCGGTAATAAAATCATCCATGATATCGATAGTCTCGAAGGTGAAATGGTACAGACTAAGACCAAGACCTTCCAGGATGTCATCAATTATGAAAATAAACTCGATGCCAAATTAAAACATGTCATGGACCTGATCGATGAAGGCAATCCACCGGTGACCCAGGGGCAAAAGCAACGATCGCAGGACTTGATCACAGAATGGTCGGCCATCAAACAAGCGGTCAACAAGGTAGTCCACCAAGAGGTAAGTGACTTTAATGAAATCGTAGAAAAAAATAAAGTGCCGGTCATTTCAATAGAACAAAATGCGGTAAAACCAAAAAGTAAGCCTTAGCCGACCAATTCAGGGTATGGCCATGTAATATTGGAACACTAAAATTAAATTGCTTGATGTAACGTTGGTTTTGGTATCGACAGGCTGACATTTGTTTATTATAAAACATATAATAAGAAAAAATACAAAACCAGGTAAACAATCATAACATGGCAACCCAAAGCTCAAAAAGACCTCTTCATTTTAAGAATTATAATCATCAACATAATTTTAACCATCTGTCTGTAAAAGACCTGGTGGAAGCCCGTGACATGTTTCATTTGCATCTGATGAGATTAAGCAATGTGCAGGCTACCGCCATCGGACGCTACCTGATCAGGATGTCAGATCTGGATAAATATGGAAGATTAAAAGAATATCGACCCGGTCAAAAACCCAAACGTACCCTGTCCAATAGTATGATAACTGATTTTTCCTGGCCTTGCGTCCTGGTCTTTATTGATCAATGGCAGGAAGAAAAAGAATTGATCCAACATGGCGCCAATAATATTGTTCCCAAAACCATCTATATGCCGGATGGACGAGTCGTACCGATCTGTATCGTAGAAGTGAATAAGCAATTAAAAACAAATTCGGCTATTGATATTAATAATTTGACATTCCCTACCAATTACATCGGCGGTGGTTTTCCTCTCACGATCCATAGCCAGGGCGTGGATCGGATCGCTACCGTTGGATGCGTGGTATCCGATGGTCATAAATATTATGCATTGACCAATAAACATGTAGTGGGTGAAGAAGGAGAAGAAATCTTTTCCCAGTTTGGAGATAAAAAAGTAAAAATAGGAATCAGCTCCAAAACGCTGGGCAAAGTAAAATTTTCATCGTTGTATGAAGGATGGGAAAATAAAAATACATTGGTTTCGTGTGACACGGGGCTGGTTGAAATTACCGATATTAATCGTTGGAAAACAGATGTAATTGGTATCCCAAGACTGGAAGCCATGTATGACCTGAGTACACATAATATTACCCTGGGTATGCTGGCTCAGCATTCATTGGAAAAAGGTAAAAAACAGA
>CALMKY010000490.1 GCA_937867195.1 uncultured Saprospiraceae bacterium
CAGATAGACCAACCATACGATGCCGATAGCGAATAATAATGACATGGGCGCAATATGGAAAATATTGAAACTATGATATAAAAAAATCCCGGCATTGATAATAAAAAGAAAATACAAAATGCCAAAAATCATCAGATGATTACCTTTGAAAGCGTCTTTAAATAAAATGCGCAATTGATTCTGATTGTATGTTGCTTTAATCAAAGACATGGGATAGGCCCTGTTAAAATTAATGGCGACAGCGGCCAACAAGAATAAAAACACATAAATGATAAACCAAATATTTTTACTAATCACTCCCTGACTATTGGCCGAAACATCTTTGATTTGAGAGATCTCCTTTTTAATGTCGGGTATGAGAACCGTTGGCCTGGTGGAGGAAGAGGAACCAGGATTGGCTTGCTGACCTGCCTGTTGACCGGAAGGTGGAATTATATTAAACGGATTATTAACTCCCGGATTGGAAAATGACTCAGCTTGCGTTGGTTCGGTTTTTACATTCAAATTTTGAGTATCTGATGTTGTTTTTGATGAACTTGCATTGGTATTATTGGATTTAGTACCGGCAGAGTTATTGAATGTGTTTATGGTTTCAGGCGAGCCAGGATTATTAAGGATGATTTGACTGCTGCCTCCGGCTTTAATGTCAAATATATTTGGTGATTTACTCTTCTGGGTCGTAGCTGCCTGAATTTTGGTATTGGGATTGGCCGGTTCATTTTGATGTGGAGGCTGAGAAATTTGCTGTGGAGGCGATGAAGTCACCGGCTTGTTTCCAGGAGGGTTTGACTTTGGCTTGGGGCTTTCTTTCGAAACGGAATTTGACTTTTTAATATCAAAGGGGTTTTGGCCAACCGCATTTGCAACGTAACATGTAAAATATAAAAAAATAATACTTACACCGCGATGTAACATCATATTTGCAAATGTAAGAAGAATGACATTACATTGTACTGAATCCGCTTCCCTGGTGAACGATTACTTTTTTTACCTGGTCCAGGTTCCATTCAAATACCAGGCCTTTGGCTATTTTATCGGCGATGGCCTTGCCGTATAAAAGCTGGATCAAATACAAGGAAGCATCGAATGATTTGGAGCCACCGGCGCTGGTAATGATATTGTGGTCGTGCACAAAGGCCACATCTTCGTATACAGTCACCGATGGATTATGTTCTCTGAATGATTTTATTTCTGCCGGAAAGGTGGTACAGGAAACACCATTAAACAATTCTGCTTTGGCCAAAACGGAAGTGCCGTCACAATGCGAGGTGATGAACATAGCTTCGGACGAAACTTTCTTGACCCAATCGATGATTGCTGTATCCGTCTCCTGGTCATTGGAAGGATGTGCGGCACTCGGGATAACCAATATATCGATGTGCGGCATGGGATCCTGGGTAAAATCAAAATCGGGCTTAATATAAATGCCTTCGAAAGTACGTATGAGGTCGTGCGTGTTGGATACAATAAAAACATTCATCTGCTTGATGTTTTCTCTGAACTGGGTGTGTTGGTATACATCGTAGGGGGCCATAAGTTCTGCGTTGTATGTGCCATTCATCACTAAGAATGCAACATTATACCGGGAGGGTAAAATTTTATTTTCCTTCTTAAGCGATACGTTTTTAGCGAGTGAGTGTTGATGATCGGTCGAATTACAATCCCACAATAAAATCAAAATCAAAATTGCCAGCCAGGATTTATTCATGATAAGTGGTTAAACGGTGGTGAACCAAACAAAATTGTAATTTTTTACTATACCTTGCACATGAATTAAACCTTGGCAATAGACTTTAACAGAATGGAAATTAAAAATCGAAAAGCCTCCCATGAATATCACTTCCGGCAATCGTTTGAAGCGGGAATTATGCTGGATGGTGCAGAGGTCAAATCCATACGGGAAGGAAATGCCAATATCAATGATGCTTTCTGCTATTTTGATGATACTGAATTATTGATTCGAAATTTTCATATCGCCCCTTATAAGCAATCTACCGGGTGGTCTATCCATGATCCATTGCGTGTCAGAAAACTATTGCTTAAAAAGAATGAACTCAAGAAATTAAAAAACAGGGTCGAAGAAAAAGGCATGACGATCGTACCCTACCGGCTGTATTTATCCGAACGGGGACTGATCAAACTGGAAATTGTATTGGCTGAAGGTAAAAAAGCATACGACAAACGT
>CALMKY010000491.1 GCA_937867195.1 uncultured Saprospiraceae bacterium
AAAAAAGATAAAACCTGAAGTAAATCGCCAACTACGAAAAAAAGAATTACCCATTGGACTGTATTCTGCTTTTAATGAAAACGGATATCTTACGTTTGAGATCCAAAAAATAAATTCCGCTCAAAATGAAAAAACATTGATTAAAAAATTCAGTACTCCCGCGAATGCAAAATCTTTTCTTTCAGCAGCAGCCGGTCGATATCATCTCTGCTTAAAATTAACCAATATTGAAAAACCGGGTGGTCCTTGTTTTCACCATCAAATCGGGAAATGCTTCGGTGCTTGTATAGGTCAGGAAGGAGCACATGATTATAATCTACGGGCCATACAACTACACGGTAAGGCACCCCTGGATCATAAAGAATATCTAATTCAGGAACCCGGACGAGTACATGATGAATTAACCTTGCTTTGGATCAGACAGGGTAAATGCATTGGCTATCAATACATACATAATGAAGAAACGACCCCGATCGATGAATTGAATTTTGATAAAATACTCGCCGACGACGATGCAGGGGTTATTCTGCGAAATTATTTAGCTAAAAATCAGGTTAAGAAAAAAGAAATCGCGCTATTTGTTTAAACCTCTTTCTTTATCGAAAATCTAAATGTAAACTCGATATGGGTAATAAAAGCAAGGGGTTGCTCCTCCTGGGTTTCGTTTACCTTTTTTCATTTAAAGGATCTTCACAATATGATTCAATTCAAGTCGCAGGGATCCAGCGTTCATTTATTGTTCATCTGCCTCCTGATTATTCTTCCAAGCGAAAATATCCATTGGTATTAAATCTTCATGGTCTTAACTCCAATGCTTACGAACAATTACTCTATTCACAGTTTAATCTCATTTCGGATACCGCTCCATGTATCGTGGTTTATCCGGATGCCATCGATGGGAAATGGGATTTTACGACCAACACCGATTTGGAATTCATAGCTACCCTGGTGGATACTCTGAAATCCAGATATACTATCGATCAAAACTTATTCAGTACCGGGATGTCGATGGGGGCATTCATGACCTATAAGATTGCCTGCAACCTGAAATATAAAATTAATGCCATAGCTCCGGTCGCGGGTAATATGACTTCATTTTTACAGAATTTCAATTGCAATACCCAAATTCCGGTATTGCACATACACGGTACTGAAGATCCAATCGTCAGTTATGAAGGAGCCTTGGGAATTCCGCCGGTAGAAACTACCCTGAAAAATTGGAGTTCAAAAAATGGCTGTTCGGGACGTATTGATTCATTTGCTATTCCGGATATCAATAAAAAAGATAGTTCTTTCATTACAGTCTATCAATATAAAAACTGTCAGCATAGCAATGAAGTCTTATTGTACAAAGTTTATGGCGGTGGACATACCTGGCCGGGTGCGCCGATCAATCTGCCATTTGGCAATACTAACCGGGATATTCATGCCAGCACAGTGATTTGGGATTTTTTTAAAAAACATATACAGTCCGCAAGCACCCCGATACAAGTCAATTACACCTCAAATGATTTTACTCTGTATCCCAATCCGGTAAGTTCTATCCTTCATATTACTTACAATACAAATCAGGCTTGTGATCAGGTTGAAATTTTCGATGTCTTTGGAAGAAAACTTTTAGAACGTAAAAGCCAACCGGAATCCATCAACATCTCATCATTAAACTCCGGGATGTATTTTTTAAGAATCGAAACAAATCAATCGAAGTATAAAATCATTCGCTTTCAGAAGCAATGATAAAGTTAATTTACAAATCGGATAATCCAGGTAGTCTCTGGTTGATCGCGCATCATCATCACCATGGCACGATTGATTTTGGATAATTCCTTCCGACTTTAAAATCATAAAGTTTTTGTTCATTTTCATCCAGGGTATCGGGTTTGAATACTTTGTTGGCCGGCAACGATCGCAGGGAAGGCAGCCAATGTTTTATATAATTTCCAAATGGATCCAGTTTCTTCCCCAGAAAAGAAATGCCGGTTTGTTTTTCTTCACTCGGTTCCGGTATCAGACCTGCAATCGACAACCAATTGACATAATTACTTGCCGGATCGTAATCCACCAGGTTTGATTCAAACCAGTCTGCACCGAGCTGCCAGTTGACTTTGAGCGAATGAATTAAAAAATGTGCACAGGCATATCGCAGAGAAAATGGCATATATCCACTCTCAGCCAACGCTTTCAATCCAGCATCTAAAATCGGTATACCCAAACGACTTTCTTTCCAGAGGTTAAACAAATATTCTTCATCTTTTATGGAAATTGTTTCTTTACCGGTGATGCCTCCGCGCTCAAAAATCGTATGACCATATTTTTTAGCTATCATTCTGCAATAATCCCGTCGCAACAATTCCAATAAAAGGCTTTGAGTAGCTTCACTGGGTTTATGGATAGATTCATACGTCTTGATTTCGTGATAAATGGTCTTGGGAGAAACACAACCTTGAGCAAGCCACGAAGATAACAAGGAAGAATAAAAAGGGTCATTGATTTCATTGGTCTTGGATCGGTATTGTTTCAATCCATTTTCAGACCATACATATTCCTTCAATCTTTTAATGCCTTCGTTTTCTCCTCCTTTGATGGTATACAAATATTCCTTCTTTTCTAACCCTAGTATTTTGAGATCAGGCATATCTCCGGCATCATATTCAAAGCTTAGAGGACTCAGTTCTTCCGGTACAGGTAGTGGTTTTCTCACGGGTACGATGCGGTCCAATTCCTTTCTGAAACTTGGAAAATTATCCGGAGTATGCGTTACAGGAAATGGCAAATCCTGAGTGTAATACAGCATTTTACCACGGGTAAACCGCATCTCCTGCCCGATGGTCCAAAGATTAGATTCTAATCGGTCCTGGGCAAAAACCTCATCCCGAGTGCGTTCACGGTTACAAAAAATAACAGAAGTCTTAAATTCCTTCGCCAGTGAAAAAATTTCATCCTCTGGAAATCCAACCCTTACGATCAGATCCGAACCAAGCAACCGGATATTTTCTCTTAAAACACTAACGGAATCGATGATAAACCGGGCCCTTACCGGATGCATCCGGGGATGCCCAAATCTGGTGCTGCCGGTAAACACCCTGGGATCAAAAATATATACAGGGACCACTTCAGGATTCCAACGAATCGCTTCGTGCAATGCTTCATTATCATGCAATCTAAGATCTTGTCTAAACCACAGAATGGATCGGTTTTTCATGGAATGGGCTGGACTACTACCTGTATCTTTGCACAAAATTACGTTGAAACCATGATTCGCATTTTGATATTGTCATTTATAGGTATCTGTTTCTCCTTTTGCAAATCACATGAGATGGACAACGCGGTGACCGAACTAGAAAAAAAATTAATGGACCTGCACGATGCCACCATGCACCAACAAAGTCAGTCGATCAATCTACTCGATCAACTAAAAAAAATCAATCCGGATTCTCTCAAACTGAGATCGACTTTTCTCGATAGCCTCAAATCAGATCTTAGTAAATCCAGCGATGAAATGATGGACTGGATGGGCCGATACGAACTGCCAAAAGAAAAAGACAGTACGGCTTATAAATATTTTGAGATGCAACTGGTAGAGATGAAAATGATCTCGAACCATTTGAGTGAAGCAATCCAAAATGCAAAAAAAATAATACCTTCCAAGTGATGTCCAACACAAAAAGCTTTTATTTTTTATCCCTCTCAATATTATCTTTTATTTCCTGCACATCCCATCAACCCCTTCCTTTCATTGGGGAAAGCGAGGTTGTGAATGGAATTACCGTCAATCATCAAGTCCCGATCTTCCGTTTTGCCGACCAGAATGGAGATTCCATTACAACACAAACAATGAGTGATAAAATTTATGTAGCCGATTTCTTTTTTACCCGATGCCCTACCATCTGTCCTAAAATGGCCAGGCAAATGTTGAGATTGCATGAACATTACAGAGACAATCCTGATTTCGCTCTACTTTCTCATTCGATCGATCCTAAGCACGACTCCGTTCCTGTGTTGAAAAAATATTCAGAAAAATTGGGAGTTTCCGCAAGCAAATCATGGCATTTTTTACATGTACCCTCGGATGTGCTCAACTTTACTGCCATGGAATACCTTGCGGCTCTGCAAAAAGATACTACATCTGATCAGGGTTTCACGCATACAGGTCATTTTATCTTAATAGACCAGGACCGTCACATCCGATCCTATTGCGATGGAACAAAACCGGATGAGGTCAATCGATTGATGCGGGATATAGATTGGTTGATCGCTGAAAAAAATAAAAAATAACCCGGCGTGAGGACCATACCGTCAATAATAAAAAATCACTCAACCGTTTTCGTTTTTTCCATTTTGTTATGGACATCCTGTGAAAATTCAGAGGGAAAAAAATTGTATGTTCAATATTGTGCTCAATGTCATATGGATGACGGATCCGGGCTCGTCCATTTGATTCCCTCATTTGAAAATAAAAAATTCATTGGAGAAAGAGCAAAATTGGTGTGTAAGATACTTCAGGGTTCCAAGGATACCATCGAGCTAAAAAACATGCCCCATTATATGATGTCCGATGTACAAATTTCCAATATACTGAATTATATCGCTCAATTAAAAAAAATGGATGTGCCTCCGTTTACAGATTCAGAAGTCAGGTCACACATGGAAACCTGTAAATAATCTATTTTTACACTCTGAATTTATTCTAACCATATACCATCATACAGTTAAACTCATATATACTTCATATTTATGTTTAGTTCTCAAACCAAATTCGAAAAAGTCCCAACCCAGATTTTTCCAGACGCTATCGCAGGATCTAAAGCGGCGGCCGGTGAAATCGCCGCTCTGATCAGATCCAAATCAGCAGAAAACAAAACCTGTGTCCTGGGTTTGGCCACAGGTTCATCACCACTCAATCTATACAAAGAGCTCATTCGAATGCATACCGACGAGGGTTTGAGTTTTAAAAATGTAGTTACTTTTAATTTGGATGAATATTTCCCTGTAGGCAAGGATGCTTTGCAATCGTACAATCGGTTTATGAAGGAGAACCTCTTTGATTATATCGACATACCTAAGGAAAACATCAATATACCCGATGGTACCATCGCAAAAGCTGACATTCCTGCATGGTGCCAGGCTTACGAAGATAAAATCAAATCCCTGGGAGGGATTGACTTACAAGTGCTCGGTATCGGACGCAGTGGTCATATCGGATTTAATGAACCCGGGGCTGGTCTTAACTCCACCACCCGGTTGATATCACTCGATTTTATGACAATTCTCGATGCCGCAAGTGAATTTTTTGGCGAAGACAATGTACCAAAAAATGCCATCACGATGGGGGTCAAAACCATTCTGGAAGCCAGAAGAATTATTCTCATGGCGTGGGGTGAAGGAAAAGCTAAGATTATCCAAAAAGCTGTCGAAACACCGGTAAATGATAATGTACCCGCTACTTATCTCCAGAATCATCCCAATGCTTTGTTTATACTGGATGAAGCAGCAGCTTCTGCACTCACCAGGGTCAAGACGCCCTGGATCGTAGATGAATGCAAATGGGATAAACAATTAATTAAAAAAGCGGTCATTTGGTTATCAACTGAATTAGGCAAACCGATATTGAAACTTACTAATCGCGATTATGCTGAAAATGGCATGGGTGATATCGTCACTGAGTTTGGTAATGCATACAATATCAATATCGATGTATTCAATAAACTTCAGTATACGATTACCGGTTGGCCCGGCGGCAAGCCCAATGCAGACGATACCAATCGTCCGGAGAGAGCGAATCCTGCCAAGAAAAGAGTTATCATATTTTCACCACATCCCGATGATGATGTGATCTCGATGGGCGGTACCTTTATCCGATTGGTTGATCAGGGCCATGAAGTACATGTGGCCTACCAGACTTCCGGTAATATCGCCGTATTTGATGAAGATGTCATTCGTTTTGCTGATTTTATTCGCGACTTCCACTCGACTTTTGGATTAGACAAAAAGACAGCCGAAGATCTTTATGGTAAAATTAAAGATCAATTAAACAACAAAAAACCAGGGGAGATCGATACCAAAGAAGTTCAGAATATAAAAGGTCTCATTCGTCGTGCTGAAGCGAAGGCGGGTTGCCGCTATGTAGGTCTTGCTGATGAGCGAGCGCATTTTCTTGATTTACCGTTCTATGAGACAGGATTGGTCAAGAAAAAACCACTTGGACCGGAAGATATCAAAATTACCAAAGATCTGCTTTCACAAATAAAACCTCACCAGGTCTATGCCGCCGGTGATCTCAGTGACCCGCATGGCACGCACCGTGTATGTCTCAATGCGGTCTTCAAAGCCATGAAAGAGCTCAAAGAAGATAAAGTGGATTGGATCAACGATTGCTGGTTATGGCTCTATCGCGGGGCCTGGCAGGAATGGGAAATGGAAAATATCGATATGGCGATACCTATTTCTCCGGAAGAACTCATGCGTAAACGGAAAGCCATTTTCAAACATCAATCACAAAAAGACAGGCCATTATTCCCAGGGTCTGATGCAAGAGAGTTTTGGCAAAGGGCCGAGGATCGCAATCGGGGTACTGCATCGATGTATAACAAACTCGGTCTTGCCGAATATGAAGCCATCGAAGCCTTCAAAAGATATTATTATTGATGAAAAGATTAATCCTAATCCTGTTTATTGCGATGAACCGCTTGAGTTACGCTCAGGTATTTTCTACTGAAGTTTACCCCGGAACGACCATTAATTTTCCGGCCATGCCTGAACTGCTCGACACTCTGGGCAATACGTCATATAGCCTATCGAATCATGATGGATATTATGCATGCCTTGTTATGAAAAATGCAGTACCTGCCGATAAGCTCGCGTCCCTTGATCTCAACAAGTTTTATATGACCGTATATGAAACCTTGCAGGCACCCGAACAAGGATGTCAATTATTTAATCAATCAAACATTAGAGCCGGAGATATTAACGCCGCTGAATTTTGGTCCCGCTGCAAACCGGATCCTGATTTCCCCGAAATCCGTTATAAACGCCTTCTGTTAGCAGGGAGCACACTGTATGTATTGGATCATTGGACTTTCACTAAAATCCAATCCGGTGGTGAAGAAAGAAAAAATTCATTTTTCAATTCATTCAAAATAAAGTCACCGGAGAAAGCAGTTATACCTTCTGCTTTTGAAAATTCAAATGGCACAGATAAAACTAAATCTAGAAAATACTGGGCCTATATCGCGGTAGCATTGGGCGTTTTAGCGTTCGTTTTAAGATCCTTGTTCAGAAAACAAAAACCTCCGTTGAAAAAATAATGATCCTCTTTCCTAACCTTCTCTATATCACAGCTTTGTAGAACAAACAATCAAAGACATCTTGATTCATTTCTAAAATATTAGTTAAGACCCTAAGAGATTACCGGATCCATACTTCAAACTCTAATTTTAAGTTATTTTTGCGCCTCAAATCTAACTTTCAAATTTCTCATGATCAAGCCAGTAGCGTTTTTCGCTATCCTTTTAGTTTGTATAAGTTGTAATCAAACCAATAAGGAGCTCAAAATTGCAAATAACGGTGTTTCCAATTACCGAATCATCTATGCAAGTAATGCAAGTGATAGCATCAATCAAGCTGTCAAGACATTTCAGACCCAGCTCAAATATATTACCGGCGCTGATATACAGGCGTTTGCTGATATCGTTGGAGAGCAGAGTGAAGAAATACTGATCGGTAAATCCAATCGGGCAGCTTCCAAGGATGTGCCTTATTCCTTACTGAATCATGATGGGTATTACTCGGGTATCCATGGAAAAAAATGGGTGATCGGTGGACTCAATGCGACTGCGATTACCCAGGGATTATTTGACATCATTACCAGGTCCGGCTCTGCGAAATTAAATACGACCATCACCCAATATGGACAGAATAAGAATTTTACGATCAAAGGAGAGACTATTTTCAATCCTTCATTTTCGTATAGACAATCTTTGAATCCTTATGCAGCGAATTCCGAATATCGCGCTTTTAATCATATCAATATTGATAATGAAAAGGACTGGGGCACCTGGGAATATTCTATGGAACGCATTTTCCCGAATGAATCTTACAATAAATCAAATCCCGAAATTTTTGCATCTATCCAGGGTAAAAAAGTAAGCAATCAAATCAATTTTACAGAACCCAACCTGATCCCTCTACTTGAAAAAAATCTCGATGTCTGGGTCATGGGTAAAGGCCGGGCGAAGTATTGGTCCATCAGCCCTTACGATAATCACATCGTAAGCGATGACGCACGTACACAACAAGCCATCAAAGAAACCGGTAGCGCGGCAGGGCCATTAATCAAAGTTGCAAATGAAATCGCGCAAAAAAATAAGGAAAGACAATATGCTTTATTCCTGGACGGGCCGTATCGCCAGATCTCTACTTTAAAACCTTTATCGAATGTCATGCTGGTCCTGGACACACGAGATATTGACAATACTTCATCTTTAGGCGAAGGTTCGATCAACGAACCCTTTCGCAAAGATCTCGAAGCCTGGCAAAAGCTCACGGACAACATCGCCGTCATGATGCACATTACAAATGGAAAATATTTCATGGCTCCTTATCCTAATTTAACAGGATTACAAAAATCACTTCAATATTTACAATCAAAAGGCATTCATAAAGTTATTTTTTCGGGCGTATCCAGCGTCGGGTCATCTTTATGTGATTTGAAATTTTATGTTGCTTCCAATCTGGCGTATAACGCACAGCAAAGTTTAGACAGCTTATTGGATATGTACTGTGGTAATAAATACGGGGCGGGAGCAAGTAATATCAAGGGTTTCATAAAAGGCTTGGAAAATGCTGCTCAAGGAGGAAAAACTCCATTGTTTTATAACAGCAGTCCCTCTGAATCATTCCGATCCTGGTTTAGTCCTAACAACATCAATCAATTGTATAGTTACTACAATAGCTTGATTCAATTGGCACAAAATAATTCACAATTGAAAGAACTGGTAGATATAGATCGTCTTGCCTTGATCTATACCCAACTTGAAATAGCGAAAGCAATGGGTAGTAAGACCTATGGATATTTTATGAACATCGGTGCACTTTCACAATTGGTCAGGGCTGAACAATCCAAAATGAAATCTGTGGAGGAACTCAGCAATAAGCAAGCTAAATGGGGGGCTATTACAGGCATGAAAGCACTTATCGATCAATTTGTTTCAGATTGCAACCGGCTAGGTGTCCGTGCAGTGGATGCAACCGGTTTGACACCGGATCAATACAAAGAAAATTTACTCCAATATGTAAACCAGGCCATTCAAGTACATGGAGGATTTAAAAAAGGTACCATTTCGTTTAATGCTTCACCCGATCCTAAGTTTTGTGATGGCGATGGATCGATTCTCAACGATGGTGTACTCGGTACCACCAACAGCATCTCGACCAATTGGATTGGTCTGTCCGGGGACGAAAACGAAATTACCTATAGTTTTGATAAAGACACCACTCTCTCCACCGTCGATATTCGGTTTTTGCAGAGTACAGCCGACCGAGCCTGGCTACCATCCAGTATAACTTGTTCAATATCTGCTGATGGAAATACCTATACAGCTGTAAAAACGATTACTGTGCCGCCGAGCCAAAATGCACTTCAGATTTTCAATGCAACCTTTGGACTTGGAAAAAAGAATATTAAATCGATCAAAATAAAAACCACTGGAAAAAAATTATGTCCCGGTGATCATCCGCTGTCAGGAAGTCCCGCTGTAATCCTGACGGATGAAATTATAGTTAATTAAAATTCATTTCACTTTGGTATTCCTGTCCTCGGCATTTACAGTACTTTTATTTACATGAATAAGAAAATAACTGTCATTGGCAGCTCGAATACAGATCTTGTAGTCAAGACCGATCGATTTGCTCAGCCCGGAGAAACTTTATTAGCGCAGGACTTTTTTATGTTCCCGGGAGGAAAAGGAGCCAATCAAGCGGTTGCCGCTTCCAGACTCGGAGGCGATGTCACCTTTATTTGCAAGATAGGCAACGATCTTTTTGGACAAAAATCACTTGAAGGCTTTAAACAAGAAGGGATCGATACTTCTTATGTCTTGACGGACGATTCCGTACCCTCGGGAGTGGCATTGATAACGGTAGATTCAAAAGGTGAAAATACAATATTGGTAGCATCCGGATCCAATTTTACTTTTAATCCGGAAGACATCAGATCATTAAAAACGGTCATGATTCAATCGGCCATTATTTTGATTCAGCTAGAGATTCCTTTACCTACTATTTTAGCTATACTCGATATTGCCAAAGAAAATAAAATTACAGTAATTCTTAATCCGGCTCCGGCACGTCCATTGGATCATACTATCTTATCCAATATCGATTTCCTCACTCCAAATGAACACGAAGCAGAAATCCTGACCGGTATTCCGGTCTTCGATGAAGAGTCGGCAAAACAAGCTGCCGAATCGTTGCATCTTTCAGGAACAAAGAATGTAATCATAACTTTGGGTGAACAAGGTGCATACGCCTCCACACCGGATTTTAAAGGAATCCTACATACCACCAAAGTGATTCCGGTGGATACCACGGCTGCCGGTGATGTATTCAACGGTGCATTGGCCGTCGCTATATCGAACCATCACACCCTGGAATATGCCATTCAATTTGCATGCAAAGCGGCTACTTTATCTGTAACCCGAATGGGTGCCCAGTCTTCTGCACCCTATGTACATGAGATCAATGTATAATGAATTTGTTAGCTAATACTGCATCTATGATTTGATGTCTCCCGACCGGGAATGTTATACGAAGCTTCCACATCACCCTCCACTCCCGGCCAGTCTTATTGACACGAAATTATTCTGTTCAGTTATCTGCCAGGAATTGACTAATTTAGAAAATTCAAAAAATTAACTTTTGAAACATTGAGGGTATAGGAGATGCTATCTGTGCAAAATTAAAGTCAAATAAGATCCTGGATAAGAATGAACCAAGAACAGTGTAATAGTAAGTGAAATTGAATATTGTACCTGATAAACTTGACGATATTGGAAAGTGCGTGAGGTATGCAGTTCAGCAAAAAGAATCGGTCATCAATATCTTTCCTGATTAAATTTATAGGTAATTCCAAATCGATACACCAGGGGTAGCTGAGTAGATGTGGATTTGTTTATAAAATCGTACAAAAGATAGATCTCCGTTGCTAAGATCCCTCCACTATTATATCCAAGGCCTCCAAGAAACTGATTTTGACTCTGACGAGTCGTCAGTATTTCAGTCAGGTTTGTATTATAATCATAAGGATATTCACGGTTGATAAAACCATATTCAGCATGAACAAAAAATTGCGGTCCTATTTTCGCACGCGCAAATACACCAGCCCCATAGTCAAAGCCATTGAACTTAGCGACGGGAGTATTGGCAGCAGCCTGAAATCTGCCGTGGGTGTATAAAAAATCAAACCTGGGTCCAGCGGAAAATACTTTATTAAATTTATATCCAACGAGAGGAGATAATCCTATATTAAAAACGCTTCCTGAGACATTACCGCTACCTCCATTGAATGAGAGTGCAATACCTCCACCATAATACAGATGATCTGAAAATGTCTCAATCTGTGGTGCATTTCTTACCGGTGTTCTGGATGCAGTACGACGAGTAGTCAAGCCTGGTTTACCTGTGTTCTGTCTGGATCGGGATGACACCTGACCAGAAACACTGTACGTAAGGATAGCAAGGAGAATAACGAAAATTGATTTTGACTTGATCATAATAAAAAATTTTTGATTTGATCAGAAGATAAAATTAACTGATTTGTGATTATGGTGCACAATTATTGAATCGTTGCATTCACCCACGAAAGTGCCAGGTTTAATTGTTGATCAGGCGATAGATCAGAATTATCTAACACTCTTGCGTCTTTAGCCTGAATTAGAGGGCTGTCTTCCCGGGTACTGTCAATATGATCACGCATTTTAAGATTTTCTTCAATCGCCTTGGCGTCTATCTCTATCCCTTTATTTAATAATTCCCTGACTCTTCGCTGCACCCGGACGTCTACTCTGGCAGTCATGAATATTTTGAGTTCCGCTTCAGGCAAGACGACAGATCCGATATCGCGACCATCCATCACCACTCCGCCGCCTTTGGCCATCTGTTGTTGCAGAAATACCAACTGTCTTCTGACTGCAGGAATAGTGCTGAATTGACTTACCAAATTTTGAACAGATGGCTGCCGGATAGCTTCTGACACATCTTCATCGTTTAGATAGGTACGGTTTTTATTATTTGTCCAAGCACACTTTATGTGGATATCGGGCAACATTGGAATGATTCTCTCAAAAGGTTCTTTAAGAATATTCTTTCTAATACCAAATAAAGTGATGGCGCGATACATAGCCCCTGTATCCACGTAATCAAAATGCAATAAGGCAGCCAATGCCTGTGCCATTGTACTTTTACCACAAGCAGAGAAGCCATCGATCGCTATATTGATTCTCTTCTTATCCATCATTACACTGCAAATAAAAAAGGCTATGATCTCAACAACGATATAGCCTTCATTTTACGTTTGTGTTTTAACTCAGATGAGCTTTACCCTGTCCGGATCAATATTCATCCTCATTAAATAAGAAATCATCTTTACGTGGGTAATCCGGCCAGATATCTTCAATACTTTCGTACACTTCACCTTCGTCTTCCATTTGCTGGAGGTTTTCGATAACCTCTAAAGGAGCTCCCGATCTGATCGCATAATCGATCAATTCGTCACGGGTTGCAGGCCATGGTGCGTCTTCCAGGTGGTGAGCTAATTCAAGCGTCCAGTACATATTTCGTCTATTTTAAAATTTCTATTTAAACTAAATTAAATTCATTAGAGTTCCTCAAACTGGGCACAAATGTATTAAAGAAATTCTTACTTGTTCCCATGATTTTTCTCATTGATTTATAATCTCTATTTCCCGATAAATAATTTGCCTTTTGATGAATTCAAGATTAAAATCAGGAATTTCTTTAGCTAAAAAGTAAATTCATCACATGATTAACATCGCATCTCCATAACTGAAGAAACGGTATTTCTTCTTTACGGCCTGGGCATAGGCTTCCATGATCAATTCGGTGCCACCGAATGCAGCTGTCATGATTAAAAGGCTTGATTTGGGTAAATGAAAATTAGTCAGCATGCAATTGGCGATGCTGAAATCATAAGGCGGGTATATAAATTTATTCGTCCAGCCTTCCTGGGGCTTCATCAATCCATGAGCTGAAACCGCGGTCTCAATGCTTCGCATCACCGTCGTCCCGACCGCACAGATTTTTTTATTATGTTCCTTGGCTTTATTGACTGCATCTACCGCAGATTGTGGTATCCTGAAGTATTCAGCTTCCATCTTATGTTTGGATAAATCTTCCACATCAATCGATCTGAAAGTCCCTAATCCTACGTGTAAAGTAATTTCAGCAAAATTTACACCTTTGATTTCCATTCGCTTCATCAGTTCTTTGGTAAAGTGTAAACCTGCCGTTGGGGCGGCGACAGCTCCAATTTCTTTGGCGTAAACCGTCTGGTAACGATCTTCATCCAGGGGCTCGGCATTTCGTTTGATATACTTGGGCAGCGGGGTATGACCTAAAATTTTTAATTGTGCCTGAAAATCATCTTCGCTTCCATCATGGAA
>CALMKY010000492.1 GCA_937867195.1 uncultured Saprospiraceae bacterium
GAATAACTGACCTAATCGGTCCAGGTCGGAACAACAGTTAGCCAGGTGACACGCTATAAATAACGTATGAGGATTGTTCTTTACAGCAGATTCAAGTGTATTGACTAATTGATCATGATCTAGAATGCCGGGTTTGGTCATATCGACTTTCCAGGTAGCTGCGTTGATCAGTCCGTCATTCTGTGCATCGGCTGCTTCATACATCCAGGCATCTTCGGCTACGTGTACACTGACCGGCATATGAAGTTCGCCACATCTTTTTAATACAGGTCTTAAACCCGGATTGTCTATATGGGGACCGAATCCAATATTGGGTTTTGAATAAAACTCACCCAGGCCTTTATCGCCCAATTCACCAACTCCGGTAGCTCCCTGTGCATGACATCGTTCCAATTCTTTGATTGCATTCTGTTCCCATCCGGGAGTTGGATAACCCGTATAATCAAATCCACACCAGATATCGAATCGATCGGGATATTTACGATATTTCATGACAACCGAATCAAATCGAGTACCGGTACTATATGATAAAACGATGGTCTTGGCAATATTACATTCCTTCATGGTCTGTACCCAGGATTCAACTTCTGCATCGTTTTTAGGATAATCGTGCGAATGAAAATCAATGACAGGATATCGAGCATGTGTAATTTTCGTAACCGGAATTTTATAAATGGACCGAGGAGTATAGGCTGATAATTTTATTTCTTTGGCATCCTGTGCTGTAAGTTGGGAAATCCATATACAATGAAACAAAACGCTTTTTAAACAAAGGCTAAGGTGAGAGAATTGAATTTTCATTCTTTAAAATTAAATATTTTTAATTGGTAATCATTCTATGCGAACGATTGAAAATTCAATGGTCTTAACCGAACATGGGCAAGACAACATTCGGAATAAAATCAACCAGAAAATGGGCAATGATATTTATTATTAAATCCCTTTTCCAGAAATAAAATAATGCTAAAATGCCGCCTGCCACGGTAGCGATTAATATTCCTGCATATCCCTGTGGGTAATGCAAGAAGCCAAAAGGTAAGGTTGACAATAGAAAGGCAATCCATTTTTTACCGGTAATGGTTGTAAACCGTTCCAGCAAAAAACCTCTCATGAATACTTCCTCTGATATACCAGCCCTCAAGGTTACCAGGGTGATGACCCACGGTGATAATTTATCAAAAGATTTAGACTCTCCGAATGGCCAACCCAACCATTTACAAACCAATAAACAAATAGCCAAACCGGCGATGCAGATCAGTAGTAGACCAAAAATCCAGAGCCAGTTTTTTTTAATATTTCTGGCATGCAAGCCAATGGAATCCAGGTTTAATTTTTCTTTAGGGATTATATAAAACAACAAAAAGGCCGTAACACCCAGGATGATGAGTTCCTTCGTTATCATTTGAAGATTATTCAGAATGGGACCATACAACGCTTTCATAGACAAATTAATCACCGTAATGCTAAACATTGAAATCAAAATACCAACCCACGTATAGCCCGAAATTTTATGATTCATATTTATTATTTTACTTTTTAAATTCAAAAAGGGGTACATCCAAATTACAGTCTTGCACATGATTTCCCGTGATGTCTCCATTTGCGGAAAAATGCCAAACTTATTGTAATTATTTATTCAACCGGATACTTCGCAAAAAGTAATTAAATGCATTCAAATTCAATTCTGGTTGCTGTATTCCGGATAATAAGTCTTATAACCTAATAACCTGGCAAGACTACCTAACGTATAGCCCATGATTTTTTGCAAAAGCAAGGGGGGGCCTTCAATATAAATTTGGTATGTATTGATACAAGCCATGATCTGCATAAAATAAGGCGTGCCATCCGCTTTTGCTTTACCATCGTTACACAACCCAAAAAATTGCTCCAAAAATATTTCAGAGTTCAAGGCTGGTTCCAGGCTTACAATCATTTGGGCTGTATCCGTTTCCGAGGGATTCCACCATGTATGTGGTACTCCCTTTTGAATAACTACTGTATCGCCCGGATGTAAGTTTTTAGTTTCATCGCCTACTTTTAGACAAAACTCACCTTCTATAAATTCAAAGGTCTCTACCTGGTTAGGATGAAAGTGCACGACCGGAAGCCTGCCTTTTGGTCCAACAGAAAATCGGGCTTTCAGTCGCTGACCATTTGTATCTTTTGCGGTTTCGAGCCAGGTGATATGTTCTCCAGTGATTTTGTTGGAAATGCTCTGCCCTTTAATTGCCATAATTTTTGAGGTTTAAAGTTCTAATAAAACTTCGCACAATTTACCATAATTCAAATGGATTAGTAATGAGTCTAGAATGATTTTTCAATAGGTCTAGCTGTCACTCTTCAAATCAATTCAAAAATCTTAATACTATCATCACCCAGTGTAGTCACCGCCATATAATGACCGTCGGGACTTATGTCTACGCCGTGTGGAAAAGGGATGTCTTGGTCATAAAAGCCTTCAAGCCCGATCTTTAATGATTGCGGGTCAAATATGAATTTAAAGATCTTATCCTCCTGATCTGTTATATACAACGAGTATACCTGGCGCGCAGCAAGCCATTGGAACGCTCCGATTTCAAAAGCACAGTTTGACTCAGTCTGATGAATATACTCAGCTATTATAGGATGGCCAATCTCACCTTTCTCACTAGAATATGGATGAATGCAAATTTTGCTTTTATTAATTTGAAGATTGAATGAAGGGCCTGCTGCCAGGGAATACAGAATGGCGATGTACTTTGAATCCTTGGTAAAACACGCAGCTTTAGGCCTGTGCTGTGGATCCGGATTTTCTAACGAAAAGGTATGCTGAACATCCAGATCAGAGACAGCATAAACCTCAACAGAACCCGGAGGACTTATGATGGTGAAAACAATATGTTTGGAATCTGGTGAGAATTGAATCCCATGGCAGGTATGCTCCGTACAGATCCGGCTGATGAGATGGGTAAAATGGAAGCTGACCGCATCCATCTTAAAGATCGAAACGCCTTGGGTGGAATTCAATGTATTGGTGATCGCTGCATAAGAGTGATTTGCTGAAATGGAAATGTCTTCCGGAAAATTAATATCCTCCGTGTGTTGGTGTATTAATTGTAAACGCTTCGGCTCAAATCGGTGCGCATCTGCATAAAGAATTTGATAGATCCTTGCATGCTGTCCATATAAGTTGACAGCTGCCAGATGATGATCATCAAACCACGACACTCCAGAACAGGTAGCTAATCTTTTTCTGTTACCAACTCCATACGGGACAAAATCTCCCGGTTGATCTAATACACTACGTTCGCTTCGATGGGATAATAGCAGTCTAAGAAATTTGGAAACCATTGGTTTCTTTACCAACGAACCTGTTGATTTAATTTGGTTCAACGATTCGTTCAGATGTTCTGCTTTTATTGAATCCGTTCGGACATTACCTGATACAATGGTTTTTACCTTTTCAATAAAGCTTTTCATCTGGTAATCTTCTTGGTCTATAAATTGGTAGAGTATGTGTAAAGATAAACCGAATTGAATACAATGATGAAAGGAATGACTCAATTTTTTATTGAGTGGTCGTGTGGATTTGAAATAACATAAAATGTAATACGCTACATGATAGGTGCCTGGAATAAAACATCCTTTAAACCTCTATTTTATGTTTAAATTTAGGATCACTTCTGATCATTACACTTTATGTATTTAACCTTTAAACTCCAGTCAAATTATACATTTTCTATAGACCAGCCTTCCGCTCTAACCATCCATGAAGGGGGATCATTTTCACGTAATGGAAAGGTATTGGGATATTTTCATTCCAAATTAACCCAAATTAAGGGAAGCGGTAACCCCCAACAGCGGAGCTTTGTTATATTGAACCTGGAGTTTAATAGAAAGCAAAAAGGTGGGGCTCTGCATTTTATGCTTTTATTGGGAGAGCGGGATATGATCTCACAATTGGAAAATGGTAAAGTGGTAGCGGTATCCTATCTATATGCTTCCAGGAAAAATAGATTGTATCAACGACAACTGGATTTATTGACGATAGGATAGATGTTATTTAAGTATGACTTCGCTGAAGACATTAGAAACAGCTATGTGCAATTTTCAATGATTGAAAAAATATGAGCATATTCCCTGACCCAAAAATTGCTTAATCTCATTGCTAAAATATAACCTCGATCAAGGCAATTTATGGGAACCATATGGTTTAGATACCCGGTTGATTTTAATTGACCTCATTCCACGTCAAATCAAAAAATGAGCATATTCCCTGACCCAAAAATTGCTTAATCTCATTGCTAAAATATAACCT
>CALMKY010000493.1 GCA_937867195.1 uncultured Saprospiraceae bacterium
TGTCGTCACGGCGATCGCATTGCTGGAGATACTCTGACGCAACGGACTGCCGAACACACCGGCGCCCGTGTTCTTCAGTATATCCAGCGTGCTGTTACTGTAATTCGCCACCACCAGGTCAAGGTCGTTGTCGCCATCGAGGTCGGCAGCGGTCAAGCAATTCCAGAGGCCGGCGGTTTTTTCGAGGCCAAATTGGGCGGTGCGGTTGATGTATTTCCCATTTTCAAATTTGAAAACCGAGACCGGCATCCATTCGCCGACCGCCACGAGCTCCGGTTTTTGGTCGCCATCGAGGTCGGCAAATTGGAGGTCGCAAACCATGCCGATCCGTTCAAAATCGGGCGAAATCGAAGCCGAAACGTCCGAAAACTGGCCTTTTCCATCGTTTTTCAAAAAAATACTGCGTGGCGTGGTCGGCCATTTCCCGCCCGTGACGCGCCCGCCAACGACCAGGTCAAGGCTGCCATTACCATCAAAATCGGCTGCTCGCACCCGCAACCCGACGCCACCCGAACTCGGCACCGGGGCTGCAGATTTGGTGAAATTGCCCCGGCCATCGTTCAAAAAAAGCCGGTTTTGCCAAGCCAACGGGCTGGTTGCCTCCGCGCCGCCGCCAATGACAAAAAGGTCGAGGTCCTTGTCGCCGTCGGCATCGAAAAAGACGGCACTATGTTTAAAACCGATAAATCCGGTAATTATGCACAAGTAGGAAATAAAGGGGATTTTGATAATGCAGATCTACTTGTGGCAATGGATGGCGAAATCTGGACTGTAGAAGACGGTTCTTTATTTAGAAACAATGCTAAAAATGGTGCATGGGAACAAGTAGGTAAGACGGATGATTGGAAAAACACCAATGATATGGTATCGCTCAATGGTAAACTCTATAGCATCGAAGCTGATGGCACATTGTATGAAACCAATAAAGATGGATCCTGGACTCAGATTGGCAACAAAGGCGAATTTGCCGATGCAGAAATGCTAGAGTCTATGGATGGTTATCTTTGGACCGTAGAGAACGGCACTCTTTACAAAACCAGTATAAGGGCTATGGCTTGGCAACAAGTGGGCAATACAGGTGATTTTAAAAACACGGTCGCGATGGTAGCAGACAGAGGTTACATCTGGAGTATAGAGCGAGATGGTACACTTTATAAAACGGATAAAAATGGAGTTTATGAACAAGTCGGCCCCAGGGGTATCATGAGTGATGTGTCTATGATTTTAGCCTTGGATGGATATCTTTATGTCGTAGAAAATGGAACTTTATTCCGAACAAAGGGATAATATATGTCGTAAAAAACTGTAACAATTTTTTAAATTGTATCGAGGCTAAAGTCATATTTATTGATTACTTTATTAAAAGATAAGTCAATCGATTCGTTATTGGTATTCACTCAAATGAAGCATTCCACAGATAGACTTGCCAAAAATCTAAATCAAGCAGTTATTCGTACTGAAACTATCCATGAAAATAAATCACAGAATGCAAGACAGAGTGCATTAAAAAAATTTAAAAACAGAAATACGAGAGTATTAATTGCAACCGATATTGCAGCTCGTGGTATCGATATAGATGATCTTACGCATGTGCTCAATTTTGAAATGCCCAATATACCTGAAACTTATGTGCATCGTATAGGTCGTACCGGCAGAGCAGGTGCAAAAAGCACCGCATGGTCTTTTTGCGGTGGCAGCGAAAAATCAGTGTTAGCAGATATTCAGTCTTTGATCAAAAAAACGATACCTTTAGTAAGAGATCATATTTATAATGGTAAAAATGAAATGATATCCAAATCTGTTTTCACTACTGCTAACAGGAATGATAAGCCATTCAAAACAATTAATAAGTGACCAAAATTTAGAACAAAATCAACAAGGTAAATCAGTCAAATTTTTGTTTAAATCTATTAGTTTGCTTTTTAAGGGATGCTATGGCTAATTCCACAGAAGTTTCAAAATTTTTACTACTCACTTTAGCAAAAATATTCCCTCCGGGTACATGGATTAATATCTCGACGATTTTGTCCCTTATCGTTTGGTGACTTTCAAGTTTCAGGATAACATGCACGTCGATGATCCGTTCGTAAAACCTGGTAAGCTTACTTAGCTTTTGTTCTATGAATTGCAATAACTTTTGGTCGGCGGTAAAATGAACACTTTCAGTCATGATTTTCATAATTAGATATTTTAAAGGTTAAACGAATACAATGAATGGATATTTCATACGATGTCCACATTAAGATTTTGGATGGGCCTGATCATAAATCTTCTTAAGCTTTTCTACCGTATTGTGCATGTACACTTGTGTAGAGGCGAGAGAAGCATGTCCGAGTAACGTCTTGACTGCATTGAGATCAGCTCCTGCATCGGAAAGGTGAGTAGCAAAACTGTGCCTGAGAATATGAGGGCTTTTGCGCTCGATCGTAGTATACAGATTTAGTTTGTTTCTCACAAAATTATAAACCCATTTAGGATATAATGGTTCACCTTTATTCGTAATAAATAAATAGCTATGACCTTCCTTCAGCATCGATGCTCGTACAGGAAGGTAATGATGTAGTTTTGAAAGCAAATCACCGGAGATGGGAATCCAGCGTTCTTTGTTTCCTTTACCGATTACCCGGATCATTTTACGCGACGGATCGATGTCCGTAAGTTTAAGATTCATGAGTTCGGATCTTCTGAGACCACAGGAATAAAGGATATCCAATATCAGTTGGTCCCGCAAATGGTGCTCATCGTTTTCATTAATAGAAGCTTCCGTCTCAAACATATGATCGAGATGATCTTTGCGCAGGTGGTGACGAAAAAGATCTTTCAGCAGCAGACGACGGCGCGGGAGATCGCCGGCATGGCGATCATGATCGTGGGCGTCGTGATCCTGATGTGGACTTAAACCGCGTCCTCGCGAACCGGAAGACGCGCCTCACATGGTGTCGCGCAACTCGCGCGGCAGCGGGAAGAACGTGTTCTCGCTGCTCATCGTCACCGTCTCGATCGTGACGTCGTAGCGCTTGGCGAAGGCTTCGATCACTTCGTTGACG
>CALMKY010000494.1 GCA_937867195.1 uncultured Saprospiraceae bacterium
CCGGCGTCGGTTGCCAGAACCCAGGCGCCGGCCGGGGACTGAAGATCAATGCCGTTATGGCCCTTCAAACGTACGCCGTTGTAGGTGTAGCCGGCATAGAACGCGGGATGCTCCTCGCGCGGTTTGATGTCCTGAAGAAATTTTTCAGAAAATATAAACATAGTCAGGAAAAGATTGTTTTCAGTAAGTCGAAATTGCATTGCAGGAATGAAAAATATTGCCATCATTGGACATTCTTCCGGAATAGGAAACGAGTTGACAAAAAAGTTATGCGATTCACACAGGATTTATGGTACCTATTGCAATCATGAATATGCTGATGATCACGAGAATGTATTTTCAAGCTATTTAAATATCCTGGACGAGTCATTGGATTTTTCATTTTTACCGGAAGTGCTCGATGGACTTGTATATTGCCCCGGAGCCATTACTTTAAAACCGCTTGGTCGCACCAGGCCTGAAGACTTTATAGATGATTATAAACTCCAGGTAATGGGGGCCATAGAATGCATTAAAGCAAGTCTGGCCGGGCTTAAGAAAAGTAAAGGTTCCAGTATTGTTTTATTCAGTACCGTAGCAGTTCAGATAGGTTTCCCTTTTCACAGTATTGTAAGTGCAAGTAAGGGGGCTATAGAAGGCCTGACCAAATCGTTAGCTGCCGAACTAGCCCCGAAAATAAGAGTCAATTGCATTGCACCTTCTATTACCAGTACACCATTATCCAAGGCATTTCTGGACAACCCGGAAAAATTGGAGAATAGTATTCAACGTCATCCTTTGAAAAAAATTGGAGACCCTCAAGACATTTCCAATATGGCGGCCTATCTGTTGGGCTCAGAAAGTAACTGGATTACAGGACAGATATTTCATATCGACGGTGGATTAAGTACTATAAAATAATTATTGAATCATGGCATGTTACCAACTCATTCAATCCCAAAAAATACCGGCGACCAGGCAAGCGGTCTGGGATTTTATTTCAAATCCGGCCAATCTCAAACTAATCACTCCGGATTATATGGGATTTAATATCACCAGCGGGATCCCTGATAAAATGTATGCCGGTATGATTATTACCTACATCGTAACACCCATCTTAGGCATTCCGGTTAAATGGATGACGGAAATCAGCCAGGTGAAAGAGGGGGAATATTTTGTTGATGAACAAAGAATGGGGCCTTATACATTCTGGCATCATCAGCACAAACTGGAATCGATCGAAAAAGGGGTTTTGATGACCGATATGGTTACTTATATACCTCCATTGGGTATTCTAGGAGCTCTTGCGAATAAATTATTCATTAAAAATCAACTGCAGCAGATATTTACCTATCGAACCAATGCAATTGAAAAAAAATTCGGGACCTGGGATCCGGGATTCTAGGTGGTACCAAAAAGACTTGTAACCTTCTCCAGAATGAGCGAATGGAGATTTCAATATGAAAAAGATATTTCTAATTTTCCCGCATCAGTTGTTTAAAGAGATTCACCTGCTGCAAGAAATGGATGAAGTATACCTGATTGAAGAAAAATTATTTTTCACTCAATATAAATTTCACAAACTGAAATTAATACTGCACAGGTCCAGCATGAAATATTATGAACAATATTTAAACGAACATGGTATACGGGTACATTATATAGAATCTATGGACGAACGCGCCGATATCAGAATTTTACTGACGACCTTGGATGCACGTCAAATCGAACTGTATGATGTCTGTGATCAATGGTTGGAAAATCGAATCAGAAAAGGTTGTAACAAGAAAAGGATCATTCTGAAGGAACATGTAACGCCTTTATTTATCAATACCAAAGCAGAACTGTTTGATTATTTTGGAAATAAGAAAAAATACTTCCAAACAGATTTTTACATCCTCCAACGTAAAAAATTAAACTTGCTGATCGATGACCGTGATATGCCCATCGGTGGCAAATGGAGTTTTGACACCGATAACAGGAAAAAATATCCTCGCGGGAAATTTCCTCCCCCTGTTAATTTCCCGCTTCCGGATCGAATTTATCATGAGGCTGTAGAATACGTTGAAAAATATTACAGCTCCAACTACGGTTTTTGTTATACTGAATTTATCTATCCGTATACTCATGAACAAAGTGAAACATGGCTGCGGGATTTTATTGAGAACAGATTAAATGAATTTGGAGAATACGAAGATGCCATCAAGAACATCAGAAGTACACTACAGTTCGCCAGAGATATGCGAGACTGCTGTCTGCCAGAACTGACCAAGATTATGGGAGTTCACCTGGTCCCGTGGTACATTACTCAAAAATTCGATCTAATGATCTCGCTGAAAGCGAAAATAGCTGCGAAAGATAGAATCTTTGCAAAAGGTTCTCCAGAGAGCAAGACGGCTAAAAGTCTGTTCGATGGGTTTGTCAGGTCAGTCAAGGGATCCGAAGAAGCTGTTAAA
>CALMKY010000495.1 GCA_937867195.1 uncultured Saprospiraceae bacterium
GGCTTTATTAACTTTATCCAGGATCGGCTGTAACAAAGCTTCGCGTTTTTGTGCAATCTGACCTTGCATATCCTGTTCCAATTTCTGGATTTCTTCTTCTTCAGATTTAAGTTTTTCCGTTTGTTCCTGCAAAGCTTTAGGAGCTATCTCGCCCTGTTTTTCCTTTCGAGCAAGATCCTGATATTTAGCCTGTAGAGCTTCTACTTTTTGCTGACCTTGCTTTTGTAATTGTTCCTGATATGCTTTGAGATTAGACTCTGCTTGTTTTACTTCCGGTACATCGGCCATGATCGCGGCACTGTTGAGATAGCCCATTTTTTGAGCTGACAGTGACAGGATCAACATCATTGAAAGTAATGTAAAGAATAATGTTTTCGTCGATTTCATTTTGTAATTTGTGATTGATTTATTTCTAAAAGGATGCAAAAATATTATTGAATTCCCAATTTTTTAATGATATCTGAAGTTTTGTCCATGCCCGGATTGGAGAAGATCACACCAGCTGAACTCCCTTTGTCCAGGATCAGATCCAGATTCTTTGAGTTGGCATATTCCTGAATGGCTTTATAGACTTTATCCTGAATGGGTTGAACGAGCTCTTGTCTTTTCATAAACAGAGCACCTTCCGACCCAAATTTTGATTTCTGCATTTCCATTGCCTCTTTTTCCTTAGAAGTGATTTCTTCTTCTTTATTTCTGCGTTGCTCATCGCTGAGAAGTACTTGCTCGGCCTGATATTTATTATACATGACTTTAATTTTATCGCGTGCATCGGCGATTTCTTGTTTCCAGGTAGCCGTAATTTTGTCCAGCTGCTCCTGAGCTTTTTTATACTCTGGCATGTTTTCGAGTACCTGAGTGATATCGACGATCGCTATTTTTTGTGAGGAAGCAAGTGTCCACCCGAAGGCTAGTAAAGCGATAAAAATTACTCTTTTCATGTTTTAGATTTTTAGAAGGTACAAAGGTATAATTATAATACGTCTTAATGTCAGAAGTGTAACTGCAATCCCTATTAAAAAGTTACAACCTCCGGTATTCCTGTTTTATCAAATTTTATCGCAATGCATTGATAAAAAATAGATTATATATGCAAGCGGTTTTTCTGTATTAAAAAGAATAACGAATAGGCGAAAAAGTATTAAGGTATTTAACAAAGAAAAAATCAAATGAGAAGCCGGTTGAAAAGCCGCTTAGATGACTCCTTGAATTGAGCGCATTTTAAAAAGAAGTAAATCTCGTAATGACTTGTATGTTGGATTACTCTTTACGGACTATCGACAGATTCAAGATATTGAATCTGTTGCTGAAAGGTTAGCTATCATTTGCCTTCTGCTAATTATTTTTATCTAATGAAACCAATATTCCCAGATGAATTACCGATACCCAAAGGACATTACTCTCCGGCTGTGGTTCACAACGGACTGGTCTATGTAAGTGGTCAATTACCATTTGATCAAAATGGCAATCCATTTTTAGGAGCTTTTGAAGAACAAACCAAGCTTTGTCTCCGGAATATGCAGACGATCCTGTTAGCCTCGGGTAGCGATAAATCCAAAATTATCAAGATCCAGGTCTTCCTGAGTCATATAGAAGACTGGCCGGTATTCAATCGGCTTTACAAAGAATTTATGGATGACCATAAGCCAGCCAGAATCGTGGTGCCCTGCAACAACCTTCACTATGGATGTAGTATTGAATTAGATTGCATTGCGATTGCAAGTCAATAAGGATTACATGAAATAAGTAACTGATTCTAAACTGCAGTGTAAAGGCATTCCAAGTATGTATATAGCACGTACGGTCTCGTCTAGATAAGCCATTCACTTAATTTGGTGACATCTACATTACCACCACTGAGTATGATGCCGATCTTCTTTCCCTGGAATAACGACTTATTATTTAATACTGCGGCAAACGGCACGATGGCGCTAGGCTCTACTACGATCTTCATGCGTTGGTATACCATTTTAAGAGCTGCTTTGATATCATTGTCCGATACTAATAATATGTCTTTTACATATTTTTGAATGATGGGTAAAGTCTTATCTCCGAGAGTGGTCAATAAGCCATCCGCTATGGTTTTCACATAGGGTGCTGATTCGATCATTCCTGAATGAATACTGAGTACGGCATCCGCAGCACCTTCAGGTTCGCCGGCATAGACCACCGTGGATGGAGAAAAATATTGAGTTGCCAATAATGTTCCACTTAGCAATCCACCACCTCCTACCGGAGCCAGAATATAATCCAAGTCATTAATCTCTTCATACAATTCTTTAGCACAGGTGGCCTGACCGGTGATCACCTCATAGTTATTATAGGGATGAATGAACGTAGCACCGGTCTCATCCACGATTTGCTGCAATGTTTCTTCCCTGGCTTTTTGATTGGGTTCGCAAATAGTAACGATTCCTCCATAACCTTTGACGGCATCTACTTTTACAGCGGGCGAACTCGCAGGCATTACGATATAGGCTTTGGTCCCCAATGCCCGTGCTGCAAATGCGATCGCCTGTGCATGATTTCCACTGCTATGGGTCGCTATTCCTTTGTGCAAATCTTCTTTAGATAATTTCAATGATGCATGCATTCCTCCCCTGATTTTAAACGCACCGATTTTTTGAAAGTTTTCACATTTAAAGTATACCTCTGCACCGGTGACCTCGTTGATGGTTTTACATGTCATGATCTGAGTCTTATGGATAAAAGGTCTGATCAGGTCATGAGCTTGTTCGATATCTGATTTTGAAATGGTCATGAACAAATATAAAATTAAATATCAGATCCAGAGGCCGCTTGCTTTACACGGATAATCCATTCAATAATTGCGGGTCATATCCATTTGCATTCTCTTATTTATTTTAGATCCACTATTTTTAAATATGAAAAGGTTTCTGCTTTTATTTTGCCTGTTTACAAACTTTCTGCTTTTTTCCCAGAAAGACACCATTGTATATTCAGACCTGGTGTATGCTGCATCTGACCGACGTGATCTGATGCTGGATATTTACAAACTAAAAAAAGATATTAAACCTCAACTCATCATTTGGATACATGGTGGAGCATGGTCAGGAGGAACTAAGACAAATCCACCCTTGCAAATTTTGAAATATGGTTATGCCATGGCAAGCGTGGATTTTAGATTAAGCACGGAAGCAATCTTTCCGGCTCAAATCCATGATATCAAGGCTGCGATACGGTATCTAAAAGAAAACGCCTTTCGATATGGTTACCAAGCCAACAAAATCGTGATCTGGGGCAGTAGTAGCGGAGGACACTTGGTGGCAACTACGGCCTTGACCAATGGGATGGAATACTACGAAGGAAATCTTGGAGAACACCTGCATCAAAGCAGTCAGGTGGATGTGTGCATCGATTATTTTGGACCAACCGATCTTACAACTATTTTACAACAAAGTACACCACACGGATTGGATGTCAGGGTACCGGCGCTTAATAAATTGATCGGAGGCCAACCGGAACAAGCCAAGGATTTAGCCATGAAAGCCAGTCCGGTTTTTTTAGTAAATAAAAAGAGTCCCCCTTTGTTTATTGTTCACGGAGAGCAAGACAATCAGGTACCGATCAATCAATCGATCGAATTGTATACCGAATATGTAAGAATGGGCCGGCCTGTTCAGATTGAATATGTCAAAGATGCGGGGCACAGCCATCCTGCTTATCTGCAAAAAGAGATGTTGGAAAAGGTAGATCGATTTATTAAAACTAAATTATGATCTGCGGTCTACTTTATTATGACGGTATTATATTTACTTATTATATTAAAGTTTCAGATGAATAAAAGATTGACCTGTTTGATTTGTATTATTTGTTTATTGATTCGTGCGAATCATTCTATTGCAGAAAACGGATATGAACTCTGGTTGAGATACTACAAAATTGAAAATCAAAATTTGGTCCATCGGTATAGATCCATCATTGGCATTCCCACGGTTATTGGAGACTCGCCCACGGTACAGGCAGCGAGAGAGGAATTGACCCATGCACTCAAAGGATTGCTCGATTTTACATTTAATTTTAAATCCAAGCTGTCGCCTTCATCTAAACTGATTGTAAGCAAAGCATCGCACCTGGTAAGTCGGGAAGATCTCAATAAAATCGGCGATGAAGGATATCTGATCAGATCGTCCGGCAAGATGACGATTCTGACTGCCAATACCGATATTGGTTTATTGTATGGTGTCTTTCATTTTATCAGACTGCTACAAACGCATGCTTCGATCGAAAAGGTAAACATCGCGTCAGCCCCAAAACTTAAGCTGCGAATGCTGAATCATTGGGACAATTTCAATCGTACGGTAGAAAGAGGGTATGCAGGATATAGTATATGGGAATGGCATAAACTACCTGAATACATCAACCAACGATACATCGATTATGCGCGCGCCAATGCATCAATCGGTATCAATGCCGTTACCGTAACGAATGTAAATGCCAATGTAAACTTTATGACGACGCCGTATATTGAAAAACTAAAAGCCCTGGCAGATGTGTTTAGGCCATACGGTATCAAACTCTTTCTGACCGCAAAGTTCAGTGCACCCATCGAATTAGGGAAATTGAAAACGGCAGATCCATTGATCGATTCTGTTCAAACATTTTGGAATGATCGGACGAAGGAAATATATTCTAAGATTCCGGACTTTGGAGGTTACCTGATCAAAGCAAATAGTGAAGGACAACCTGGGCCACAGGATTACAAACGATCCCATGCCGATGGAGCCAATATGCTGGCAAAAGCGGTATCACCTTACCATGGCATCGTCATCTGGAGGGCATTTGTCTATTCAACAGACAATACGAGGGATCGGCACAAGCAGGCATATGATGAATTCATGCCTCTGGACGGAAAGTTTTTACCTAATGTCATGGTCCAGGTAAAAAATGGACCCATTGATTTTATGCCTCGTGAACCATTTCATCCTTTGTTTGGAGCTATGCCGAAAACACCTTTGATGATGGAGTTTCAAATAACACAGGAATATTTAGGACAAGGTACGCACTGGGTTTATTTAGCTCCTTTGTTTAAAGAAGTATTGGATGCTGATACGTATGCAAAAGGCAAAGGAAGTACGGTCGCTAAGGTGCTGGATGGTAGCGTATCAATCCATTCACTGACCGGTATGACGGGAGTGGCCAATATCGGCACCGACATGAATTGGTGCAGCCATCCCATGGCACAATCCAATTGGTTTGCTTTGGGTAGACTTGCATGGGATTATAGTTTGTCCAGCGAGGACATTGCAGAGGATTGGCTGAAGATGACTTTTACAAACGATACATCCTTTATCAATCCCATAAAAAAAATAATGATGCAAAGCCGGGAAATTATAGTCCATTATATGAATCCACTTGGCTTGCATCATATTATGGCAACCGGTCATCATTATGGTCCAGGACCCTGGGTAAGTAATCTAAACCGGCCCGAATGGAATCCTACATATTACCACAAAGCAGACAGCAACGGAATAGGATTTGATCGGACCGCAACAGGTAGCAATGCACTCGAACAATATCATCCTGAAGCAAGGAAGCAATGGGAAGATCTCAATTCCTGTGATGAAAAATATTTATTATGGTTTCATCATGTACCATGGAATTATAAGATGAAAAGCGGCAAGACTCTTTGGGACGAGCTATGCCGACTATACAATCAGGGTGTAGAAGAAGTATCCTGGATGCAAGATGAATGGAGAAAGATACATGGCAAGATCGATGACCCACGTTACACTCATGTATCTCAATTATTAATGATCCAGGCTAAAGAAGCAGCCTGGTGGAGAAATGCATGTACACTTTATTTTCAATCAATTAATAAATTGCCTTTACCGGCCGGATATCCAGTAGCGGATCATACCTTGGAATATTATAAGAATTACAGGGCATTGGACGCACCTGGAAATGGTGGACAGAATTAAGCCCATATATAAAAAAAATACCGTTTACCTGCCGTTGAAAAAGAAGTGATGATGGATATTCACTTTTTAAATTAAACCACAAGACTCTTTTCAAAATCTGCAAAGATAAAAATCTAAAACAACCTCACTGCCATTGATGATCGGAATTAAAATATCTTATGAATCGATCTTGAATTAATTCGGCTTTATTGAATCAAATTCAATAATAACTGCTCACTTTATCTTCTTTTCTGAATTGATCCAGTAACGAATCAACTTTTTCCAGTGTGAGGTTTTCATGAAAATTTTTACCTACCTGCATCATGGGCGCGGTACCGCAGGAACCTAGACATTCGACCGTCTTTAAGGTAAACATACCATCTGGGGTTGTTTCACCAACCTGGATATTGAGCTTATGGCTGATATAATCTACTATATCTTCAGCTCCGCACAACCAACAAGAGGAAGTGCGGCATATTTCGATGAGGCATTTGCCACGAGGTTTGAGATTAAACATGGAGTAGAAGGAGGCTACTTCATATACTTCTACGTCCTGGATTTGAAGAATCGATGCCACATAGTTCATTACGTCAGGACTTAACCAACCGCCGAATTCTGCCTGGGCTATATGCAGTATGGGTATTAAAGCGGATTTTTGTTTACCCTCGGGGTATCGGGCTATGATTTTATTTACTGCATTCATAGCGTCTGGTGAAAAACTTATATTGCTCACTTCTTGAATTCTCTTTGATTAATTAATTATGCATCCAATTCACCGGCGATGACATTCATACTGCTCATGGTCAGGATTGCATCCGACAACAATCCTCCTTTAATCATCTCAGGATATGCCTGGTAATAAATAAAACAAGGTCTGCGCATATGCAATCGATAAGGAGCCCTGCCGCCATCGCTGATGACATAATAACCGAGTTCTCCGTTGCCGGCTTCTACGCTATGATAGATTTCGCCTTTGGGCACTTTAGTTTCACCCATGACGATTTTAAAATGGTAGATCAGTGCTTCCATTTTTGAATAGACATCTTCTTTGGAAGGAAGATAAAAATCAGGCACATCGGCATGAAAAGGTCCATCGGGCATTTTTGCTTTCGCTTGTTGGATAATGCTGACACTTTGTTTCATTTCTTCCATGCGGACCATAAATCTGTCATAGGTATCACCGCTTTCACCTATCGGAATATCAAATGTAAAATCTTCGTAACTGCTGTAGGGGAAAGCGACTCTAACATCATAATCTACCCCTGCGGCACGGAGATTAGGTCCCGTGAAACTGTAATCCAAAGCACGCTCTGCCGATATGGGGCCGACACCCAGGGTACGATCCATGAAGATGCGGTTACGGGTCACGAGTTTTTCAAATTCTGCCAAAACTTTGGGAAATCCATCCAGAAATTTTTCAAGCTTTGCCCAGGCAGTAGGGGTAAAATCTCTTTCCAGTCCGCCGACATGACCTATATTCGTAGTCAACCGTGCCCCGCAAATTTCTTCGTAGATCTCATAAATCAATTCACGCCATTGGAATACATAAGTAAATCCGGTCAAAGCGCCCGTGTCAACAGCGATCACGGTATCGCAGATAATGTGGTCAGCAATCCGTGCCAGTTCCATGATAATGACGCGCAGATATTGAGCCCGTTTGGGTACTTCACATTGGATCAGCTTTTCCACCGTCATATGCCACGCCAGATTATTGATCGGTGCCGAACAATAGTTTAAGCGGTCGGTCAATACGGTGATCTGGCTATAATTCTTTCGTTCTGCTATTTTCTCAAATGCACGATGTATATAACCAACTGTTTGCTTTGCGTCGACGATTCGCTCACCATCCATGGTCAGCACATTCTGGAATATGCCATGTGTAGCCGGATGTGTAGGGCCCAGGTTAAGTGTACTGTAATCCTTATACTCTTTGGTGGCTATGTCACCGGTATCTTTTAAGTAACTCATCTCGCTGTATTATCTGCCAAAATATTTATCATCTTTATCGGAGCGTCCCTCATCTTCAAGTCTGTATTCTTTACGCATTGGATGATAGTTCATCTCATCCATATTGAGTATCCGGGCAAGATTAGGGTGGCCGGTAAAAGTAAATCCATAAAAATCAAAAGCTTCCCGTTCCATCCAGTTAGCTCCTGCAAAAATCGGGGTAATCGATGGCATCACAAGATCATCTTTAGCCATGACCGTTCGGATGCGGACCCGTTCATTTGTTTTCATATTATGCAATTGATAGACCAGGGCAAACTCTTGTCCCAGGTGATCCGGATAATGGATGCCAAACATCGTGGTTAAAAAACTTAAAGAGAGGGAGGGATCCTTTTTCAGGAATTCTATCGCATTGAATACTTTATCTTTTGGAATTAAAAAAACCGGGAAATCAACGTCGACTTCTGAAGGCAGATTTTCGATACTCAGGTAAGCTTCCAGAGCAACTTTTACTTTGTCTTTATAAACGAGTATATCCATTTGAAAAGGATAAAAATTTTGAATGTATTTCAGGCCAAGATCATCCTGTAAATCGGCTGCGAAGTTAATCAAAATGTATGATTGGTCTCAAATTTTAAAGCCAATTTAGAATACTAATACATCTCAGAGTATGAAATCCTTCCAGGGCATCTAACCATAGTAAAATAATGGTGTCAACTTTTCATAGGTACTCCACAATAATAATTTAAAAAGAAACCAGCCGATAAACAGGTTTCCTGCTACCTTAGTAAACAGTTGATGGTACAAAAGATAAAGACCTATAAGAACCCATGGTCCAAAATCAGGAATCTGATGGAAAGCGCAGTCGAAACTGGTAAAGCAGAAAATATACACGATCTGAGAATAGAATTAAAAAAAACAAATGCAAGCATGGCCCTGATATCGAACGATTCGAGCAAATCCAAAATAAAACGAATCGTGAGACCGATCCGTAAGATTTTTAAAATTGCCGGTCAATGGTGGTCATGCCAGATTGAAGAAGAAAAATTGAAAAAATATCGTAAGCATACCATCGTGGCGGACTATTTAATCGCATTAAATCAAAAAAAAGACCAATCCATATCTGCATTGCGTTCGTGTCTTGATCACAAACCAATCAAAGATTTAAAGCGATCCATTTCAAAAATCAATTTGCGGACAAGTTCTTATTCTAAAAATAAATTGAATAAATTTTTTAACCGGTTACAGGATGATATCCATTCATTCTTACTAACAGAAGAATGGACGGATCAAAAATTGCATCAAATCAGGCGATATATAAAACAAATTCGCTATCTAAAAAAACAGTTCCATTTTAGAAGTGGTGGGGGCAAGGGTTGGAAAAGTCTAGAGAATTGCATTGGAGACTGGCATGACCTGGTCACCTTAGTCCATCATTTGAAAAAATTTTACAGATCGGGAGGGTACTCCAAAGACCAGATCCTGAGTCTGAAAAAAATTAAAGTACCGATTCAAAAGTCCATTTCGGAATACAGACACAAGATCCTAACAGCGATAGAGAACCAAAAAAAGCTGATTGAATTTTAAAGGGAGCTTTCAGCTCAGAATAAGAATCAGGATTGAATATAATTCTGCAGTGAATCAATCATTTCCTTCTGTGAATGAATGGTTTCATAGATCACATCATTGATCGATATGATACCACACAAATCACCGTTGGCATCGAATACGGGAAGATACCGGATGTTATTATCACTCATCATGTGCATGCAGGACTCTATGGAGTTTTCCGGCGTTATATGAGGCAATCCTCTACTCATGATTTCGTTTACTTTGGTTTCATTGGAAGACTTACCCAATAAAATCACTTTGCGTGCATAATCTCTCTCGGTCATTAGTCCTGCATACTTACCCGTTTCAAACACGACGACAGACCCAATATTTTTTTCGGCCATGAGTCTGAGTGTATCCAACACGGTCGTGTTTACATCCACGCCGATGATATTTTTACCTTTTCGAGCAAGCACATGCGCTACTTTTTTCATATTGATGAGATTTTGTATAAGGTTAAATTACGACTTGAATTCAGAATGAACAAATTTTTTTATAAATCCCAACTCCATTTGTTTTTGGCATCTTTATAATCAAGTTTGGTTTGGATGCGTTGTATTTGGCGATCGATGATCAGGTTGGCTAAAGCTTTACTGAGTTCTTCTCCCTGGGCAATTGCCGATTGAATCTTGTTTTCGTCTATGTCCAGTCGATAGAGAAAGCTAAAAAGCAAATCCGGATTTTCTATCAGTAATTCATTAACTCTTGATTCGATTAATTTGAATAAAGTTTCCCGGTCAAGATAGGGTCGTTCTTGTAAGTTGCCCAGCCATGTATCAAGCGAAAGTTCCATGAATTTAAATTGAAATGATTATGACTTCAAAGATTCCAGGAATATGAGTAATGGTTCGATGAAAGAACGGTCGTTTTTAAGCCTGGGTACTTTGTGCTGGCCTCCTAGTTTTCCCTGGGATTGCATCCATTGATAAAATGAACCTTTGGGTGCCACATGGATGATTAACCTCTGAAGGGCTATGCTCTTTGTACGCTTTGCTTCATAATCAGAATTTATATTTTGCAGGGCTTGGTCCAGTGTATCGGCAAAAGATTCATAATCCGATGGAGCGCGATCAAACTCGATGATCCATTCATGAGCAGCCTGGGTTTGATGCATATACCTGGGCGCTACTGTATAATCTGTGACAATACACTGATGTTTCTGGCTCGCCAGGCTGATGGCTTTCTCTACATTATCCACGATCACTTCTTCTCCAAATGCGTTTATAAATTGAGTGGTACGGCCGACGACCCTGATTTTTATAGGGACGGTTGAGAGACATTCGATGACATCTCCGGTTTCGTACCTCCAAAGGCCACACGTATTGGTAATAATGAGCTGGTATTGTTTATTGGATTCAATGCCTTCGACAGACGTTATATAATCACTATTGATTTCTTTGAATTCATAAAATACAGCATGATTCATCAAAAGGAGCATTCCCTCCTCCCCGATTTTATTTTGGCTGGCAAAGTACCCTTCACTGGCATTATATACTTCATGATAAATAAAATCCTCACGAGGTATCAAATCCCTGAAAATAGGTTTGATCGGATTAAAATTTACTCCCCCATGTATGTATAACTTGAGCAGTGGCCAAATTTGCAATAAATTTTCTTTATTTGTTTCAAATAGAATCCTTCTGAATAAAACCACCAACCACGTAGGCACTCCTGCAAACATCACGAGCGGCTGATGGATGACTTCCTTAATGGTTTCGCTTAATTTAAATTCCCAGTCATTGGCTATAGCAATCTCCATCGAAGGCGTAAACACTTGCCGGCCATACCAAGGCATATGATTTAATAACAATGCACTGATGTCCCCACTGATGACATCTGGATATTCTGAGAGGTTTTCAATGGATCCGCCTATGATCATATTTTTACCACCAAACAGACCGAGTTGTGCATCCTGATTATACAATATAGAGAGCGTATCGCTGGCACCTTGTAAATGATTTGCTTCAAGGTATTCTCTGGTCACCGGAATGTATTTGCTTTTACCACTGGTCGTACCCGATGACTTGGAATACATATCCACAATTCCCGGCCAAAGGACATTTTCTTCCCTCTTTCGCATTCGATCAATATAGGGTGAAAACTCAGGATAGTCCCTGACCGGCACTTGTCTTACAAATGAATCATAATCTTTTACTGTTTCAAAACCATGCTTGGCACCGAATTCAGTAAAGCAACCCTTGTAAATGATCTCCATCAATACATCGTGCTGATAACGCACCGGATCCCGCATCCAGGACTCTACTTGTTTGTAACGGTTTCGAAATACTCTACTGAGAAAAAATTCCAGCATGACAGATCACTAATTCCTGACAATATCTGAAAATAATCTGAGTTTGCCGAAGGGAGGTGAATCATATTGCCGACCATCAACACGTTGGTTTTTATTATAGATAGATCTTCTCAAAATAATTGCGATGAATTCGATTTATTTTGATTCTCCTTTATTGTTGCGTATTGAGTATAGGTATTTAATCAACGGTTTGTGTAAGCAATAATCAAACCCAATTCTCCCTTCTATTGAAAAAACCGGAAATCTATCCCTGACGTATGAGCCATCGCAGCTCCATCAGAAGTCATAAAAAAGTCAATGGCGGTTTTGTATCCAAATAAAAATAATCGCGTTATCCTTTAAAAAGTCCTTGCCTGAATAATTCCATTTCGGCTGTATCAAGACTCTTTGCTTTGGCCGTGGCGATGGCCTGGTCAATTACTTTTATCGCCTTATCATTTTTATGATTGATCGATAAAAT
>CALMKY010000496.1 GCA_937867195.1 uncultured Saprospiraceae bacterium
TAGGTCTGCGAGTCCTGTAGAATCTTTTACATTATCGACAGCCCTAAAGACCACATTGTATGGTATCTCCGATATGTGTTCACAGGATGTTTGCCAAATAAAAGTACCGGATGCAGGCTGAATTTGAAAACCTTTTGGTACGTTGAAAATGGCTTTATTTACGGTGACATTGAAAGGGCCTCCTAAAGCAGAAAGAGCCAATTTATCCCGAGGGTTTTTATCATCGGCTGTTACATCAAATTGAATTTTGGTACCGGCGATAACACATAGATCTGCCGGTAATTTTAATACGGGCGGATCATCGCTGCAGTTTTCGATGGTCACTTGCATATCGCGGATGATGGTATTGAGTAATACTCCATTGCGATATTCATGAATAAAAAATGTAAGATTATACTCGCCTTCCCGTTGAGGGGTTATCCATTCAAAATTTCCGGTTATCCGATCTAATGTAATTTTATTATCAGGTCCCGGTAAAATCTGGTCAGGAAATCTATAATTGGGTACTTCCAGGTCAGCTGCTTGAAGTGGAATACCCAGTTCGTAAGATAATGAATCTCCATCCGGATCAAATGCATTCAGATTATAAACATATTTTTTACCGATGCAACCATAGTCAATAGGTGGCTGCAATAAAACTGCTGAATTATTAAATCCCTGGATCGTAGAATTCAATAAAGTAAACGTAGTGGCCAGGTGAAATGGGACGCCAACTGAATTAGGGTAGTTTAGATTGAGAATGTTTCCTACCCGATTTGGGTCAGTCATCTGAATGGTATAGGTTCCATTGCCAGGATAAGTATGTTCGGCAGTATAAAAATTTCTTTTTACATCGTTAGCGAGTATTTCGCCGCGATTGCCTGGGCCGTTTACTCTGCCTACCGTCATAGATTGACCATCACCCCAAAATACAGTTACACTATCCCGATCAGCACCTGTGCTGCTTGCCTTGGTATACGTCGTCACAGTAGCCCTTATTTTCAAAGGACCAATTTGCACGTAGGTGATATCCCCTGCACGATTATGGGTTGCGTTTGCCCGTATAGAAACTCCGCAAATAATCGCCAGGCAAATATATTTCAGAAAGGAATTCACTTTAACAATAACGTATAAAGTTAAATGCTTCGATACAATAGTTTGGCATTTTTTTAGGGTATCCGGCTATGCTCATTAACCATCTAAACAAGACTGTAAAGATTTTTCCCAATCTATAAGTTGAATTCCAAATGTGTTTTGGATTTTGGTTAAATCCATCACGCTGTACGCAGGTCTGGGTGCCGGTCTTGGAAAAGCATCTGTAGGAACTGGATTTATTGTACATGGTGAATGAGTGAGCGAAGCGATTTCTTTGGCAAAGTCATACCAGGATATCGCACCTTTGTTTGAATAATTATAAATTCCAGAAATATCTTTCCTGTCCTGATGATTCAATATCAAATCTATCATTTGGATGGTAGCGTTTACGAGGTCCGGAGTATAGGTAGGTGACCCGATCTGATCATGGACGACATGGAGCTCTGGTTTTTCTGCGATTAATTTCTTAATTGTATTCACGAAATTATTTCCTTGCTTTGAATAGACCCACGATGTCCGCAGGATGATGGTTTGATCGTGATAGTATAATGCTGCTTGTTCTCCGGCAAATTTTGCTTTGGCGTATTCGCCTTTGGGATTGCATGGATCGGTTTCTTTCAATGGAGATGACGTCCCGTTATCGTAAACATAATCAGATGAATAATGGATAAAAGGAATGTTCAATGCATGACATCGTTTGGCCAACTGTTTTGGTGCTATCGCATTCATCATCCAATTTTGCTGTATTTCGGTCTGAGCGAGATCGACGGCAGTATAGGCAGCACAATTGACCACGAGTGAGACAGACGAATCAATTTTGGAATGGATAGACAATTCATTTGTAACATCCAGGCCAGCTCGAAAAAAACTAACCGGAGTATAAAGTTCATTCAATATTAATTGATTGACCAGCTCACGACCTACCTGACCATTGGCTCCTGTAATCAATATATTTTTTTTAGAATGCAATCTGCAAATCTTTTAATCTTGGTAAAACAGCATCTTTGTCTGATACCCTGATGGGTACATCGATTACAGGCCATTGGATGGAAATGTCAGGATCATTATACTGAAGGCCGTCTTCTGCGGCCGGAGCATAATAGTCATCACATTTGTATTGGAATATCGCTGTTTCGGACAAAACTAAGTATCCATGCGCAAATCCTTTTGGTATATAAAAGATCGCGTGATTTTGATCGCTGAGTTCTACACCAATGTATTGACCAAATGTAGGCGAGGACGCCCGGATATCGACCGCTACATCAAATACTTTTCCTTGCGAAACCCGTACCAGTTTGGATTGTGCATATGGTTTTTTTTGAAAGTGCAATCCGCGTAAAATTCCTTTGGAAGAATACGATTGATTGTCCTGAACAAAATCAGCGTGGATGCCTGCGTTGAGTAAATCTTTCTTAGAATACGACTCAAAGAAGTATCCACGGGCATCTCCAAATATTCTTGGCTTAATCAATACCAGGCCTGCAACATCAAAAGTCTCGACTTCAAATTGCATTATTTTTCTTTGAAATATAGTGAAATGGGAATACCTGTAAAATTATATCTTTCCCTGAGTTGATTTTCCAGGTACTGTTTATAAGCCTGTTGGATATAATCAGGATTATTGCAGAAGAATGCAAATGCAGGATAAGTCTTAGGCACCTGAGTCAGGTATTTGATTTTGACCAGCTTACCCTTATAATGAGGTGGAGGATTTTTTTCTGTTACTTCGGCAAGAAATTCATTCAGATCGGAAGTCTTTACTTTTTGGCCACGTCGCTTATATACTTCCATAGCCGTCTCGACCACATTAAAGATACGTTGCTTGTTCATAGCCGATATAAAGATGATCGGCACATCATTAAACGGGGCCAGTTTGTATTTTAATTCTTTCTCATAATG
>CALMKY010000497.1 GCA_937867195.1 uncultured Saprospiraceae bacterium
CTGTTCGGTAATTTTCTATCATATCGATAATAGGACCCTGATCGATGGCCAGGTAATTATCAGCATACCATGATCTGGTGGGATTGTATGCGTCATAAAATCCCATTAGCCCAAACAATTTGTCTCCTTCCTTACGATAAAAATATTTTAGTGCAGCAAGGGATTGTTGTGGTGTATACGGCATAGAGGATAAAGCTCCGGTAGGGGAGATGGTGCCATTGTCGTTATTACTCAAAGGCTCATGTGCCAGATAACCATTGGGGTCGTCGCTCGCCGTGAGCCCCCAATTATCAGCACTGTAGTTGAGCCATTTTTTTGGATTTTCCTTACAATAGGACCAATTAATCAACGATTGATTTACATTTTGAGTGAAATAATTTGCATACCGATCTTTTATATTGCGAGGATCAAATCCGATGAATGAATAATGCGTAAAAAACAATGGACCACCGGCCCCAGGACCGACAAAAAGTTTATTGCCATAAAAAGTTTTTCCATTGACATAAGTAGATAATCCAGCCCATCCCTGATGATAGATACTGGCAGGAATAGGATGCGTAGGTGAAGCGACTGCCAGTAGATAAGTAATCAATGCTTCGTAATAGCCTCTTAAAGGGAAATTTACCTGCCATTCATAATTGGGAGACCAATGCCAATACAAAACATTTTCATTTCCTTTTCGGTGCCAGTCCCATTCCACACCGTTCCATAGAAAGTTGATCGTGTTTCGCAATGCCGATTCTTCTGCATTCACACCATTGAAATATTCCCTGGCCGTCAACAATCCCTGGATTAAAAAAGAAGTTTCGACCAAATCACCTCCATCGTCTTTGGGATTAAATGGAATCACTTTACCGGAAGTTCCGTTCATCCAATGTGGAAAGACACCATGAAATCGATCCGCTTTGGAAAGAAAATTTACTATTTTATTTAACCGGGCCACTGCTTCCGATCGGGTTATAAATCCTCTGTCTGTTGCTACTACCATGGCTGCAATTCCAAACCCAGTGCCGCCGGTGGTAACAACCTCTGCAGTCGTATTTCTTTCTTTAGCCATTCCGGAAACAGGATGACCATATTCCCAAAAGTATCGAAAAGTATAGCGCTGAATCATTGTCAACAGGGCGGAATCGGACATAGGCGAAATTGATGCTGTTGCTTCATTTGAATAAGCAGATGTATCTCCTGCATTTCCAATGGCTCTGATTTTATAAGTTACCTGGACATTTTCACCCAAGTCCCTTACAAAATCTATAAGAGCGATCCTGCTTTCGACCGTTTTACGTAGTGTAAAGTTCTTTCCTGGTGTTGAAATCCAGATTTCATACTTTGATGCATTTTCACCTGCCACCCAATTTAATTCTATATGGCTATCGTAACCTTGAGCAGTAAGATGAGTCGGAGCAGTCAGTTTTTTAACATTGGTGTCGGGTCTGAATGTTTTAACGTTATCCAGATAAATAGTATGTTCTGTATTATCTGCAATATTTTGTGTTAATATAATTGCTTTGGTCTTTTTAAAGTCAACTGTATTATTTCCAGGATCATTGAAAAATACATTTAATGGGAATTTAATTTCTATCCATTTATTGGCTGGTATGTCATTATTATAATCGCTCAGGTTATACTTTTTTGTTTTACTTGTTCCGGGTGCTGCTTCCATATATATTTTTGGCATGGCCGATTTTAGGAGACCATCCGGTGCCCATACCATCATCGATATACTGTCTGTAATAGTAATATCCTGGAATGGAAAACCAGGTGCTATTATGTAAGCCTGCCAATCACCTCCGCTCTTAGAAGTCCATCGCAATTTTAAGCTGTTGGAGCCTTCAAAAAATATAGTAGAACTGGTTGGGATTTTATCTCCACTGGTTCCAGCTTGTTCAATGGTACTGGGAGAAGTTTTAAAGGTGAGCCCCGAATCATAAAATCCGGGATTATTGCCATCTTTAAAAAAATAGACAGTCTGCGACTCCAATCTAAACCATACACTGATGAATTGAAATACCAATATAAAATGAGATATGGATTTCATGCTTGTGAATTATTTATATTACAAGACTAAGCTACCATTCTTTAGACAAACAGAATCACTTCACTACGAGGACCGGTATATCCAAGGCATGTCTCACTTCATTTATGCTGCTTCCCAGGACCCAATCCATATAGCCTTTGTGGCCATGAGCGCCCATGACTAAAAGATCAGCACCAAAATCTTTTACTTTTTTGATGATTTCTTTGGGTGGTATGCCGTAACCGATGGCGAATGATGCATTATATCCCATCGATTTTATCTCTTGTACATAAGCATGCAGATGTTTGGTATCCGATTGCGATTCATAGTCATCGACTTCTTTGCCAAATAAAAATGCACCGGCAGACTCTACGACGTGTATGAGTTTGTATTCTGCTTCTTTACCACCTTGGGCAAGTGCATGTTGTATAGATTTACTATCCATATTGCTGTAATCTACTGTAACCGCAATGCGACGATACGGTATGGGTTTGATATCTTTAATTCCGGTATAGGTGGAATGGGGTACCGGCTCTTTTATTTCCTGAATTTCTTTACCGAATAAAGGCCGCAAGGCAATATACAACAATACAAAGATTCCAAACAATACAACAGCCATCACTAAGTAATTATACCAATGCATGCCGCTTGCATTCCATTCAGTTAATGATTCGTATACAAGTTTTACATTGAGGCCTATGATGATCGAGGCAGAAAACCAGGCCAGACTCTGGGTCCATGTTTTTATAGTGAATTCTCCCATTTTCTTTTTATCACTCACAAAATGGATTAAGGGTATGATCGCAAACCCGAGTTGCATACTTAAGATGACCTGGCTGAGCACCAACATTTTTCCGGTAGCCGATTCACCAAAAATTTTAATAACGATCAATGCCGGTACGATGGCTAAGAGCCGCGTAATGATCCGCCTGAGCCAGGGTGCAATGCGAAGATTGAGATAACCTTCCATGACGATTTGACCGGCAAGTGTTCCCGTAATCGTGCTGCTTTGACCAGAAGCAATGAGGGCCACTGCAAACAGTACGGGCGCAATCTTACTTCCTAAAACCGGTGCCAGCATTTTATGGGCATCCTTTATCTCGGCAATGGCAAAAAAACCATTTTTAAAAAAAGTCGATGCTGCCAAGATTAAGATGGCTGCATTCACAAAGAATGCAAGATTGAGGGCTATCGTCGTATCAATAAAATTAAAATGAAGCGCCTTCTTTATTTCATCAGGCTTGTTTTCAAATCTTCGAGTCTGTACTAAGGAAGAATGCAGGTAAAGATTAT
>CALMKY010000498.1 GCA_937867195.1 uncultured Saprospiraceae bacterium
GATGTGAAGGTGTATCCGCATGTCCAAGGCTCCTACCGGGAGCTATCAAATCACGGACTTTTTGTTTAAGCTCTTTGATTTCGGGAAAACCTCCATAGGATTTGCGATCAAATACCTCTTCTCCATTTACTACAATTTTAAAAATTCCACTTGTTTCACCGGGAATAAGCGAAAGTTGACCAATTTCAGTTTCGAAGGAGGATAAAAACTCCTGGGCGAAATAAGTGGCTCGTAACATCCAATTGCATTTAGGGCAATATTCTATGGAGACGGTGTTTTTCACGATTAGAATTTGGGGCCAAAGTACGGATTAAACCAACACCGGCACAAACCTTTAAAATCTTATTTTTATCACATGAATCATAATATCTCCATCCAAACCGATCGCCTGCACATCGTCCCCTTGCATTCTTCTCACGCGGAATTTATACTTCGTTTATTTAATAACAAAGAGTTTTTATATTTTATCGGAGATAAAAATATTCGTAACCATGACCAGGCCATTGAGTTTATCGAGTCATCGATCGCCAATCCACTTCGATATTATTGGGTCGTGCGTACATTGAAAGAGCTTCAATCCATCGGATTTATATCCCTGATGAGAAAGGATTTTCTCGAGGATTGGGATTATGGTTTTGCTTTTTTACCGGAACATCGCAAAATGGGATTTGCCTATGAATCCACCAGGGCCATCATGGAACCAATTAAAACAATTATACATTTCACTAAAATTTCGGCCGTCGTAATGCCGGAAAATATGAACTCGATGAATCTGCTTACCCGGCTGGGATTTATTTTTGATCAAAGCATAGTCCATGAAAAAGAGTCCCTGGATGTTTATAAAAAGATACTCAAAAGCCAACTCTCCATCTAAATTGCATTGTATCTTTCCTTGATATGAAAAAGTTATTATGTATATCGATCTAAGTCATACCATAGGCCATGGCACCAAAACCTATAAAGGATTGCCTGCACCCATTATTTGCGACTATCTCAGCAGGGAAGATTCTAAAAAACTGTATGCTCCCGGCACCGAATTTCAAATAGGTAAAATCGAAATGGTATCGAATACGGGCACTTATATAGATTGTCCCTTTCATCGCTATGCGCATGGCAAAGATCTATCCGAAATAGAGATCGCTCGATTTGTGGATCTCGAGGCCATAGTCGTCCGGATACCTCATACTTTAAAAAAAGAAATTAGAGACACCGATTTTAAACACCTGGATGTGAAAGGCAAAGCTGTGTTAATCCATACTGGCTGGGATGAATATTGGGACACTGAAAATTATTTTTACCATCATCCTTATTTGACTCAAGCGGCAGCCGAATACCTGAAAATTCATGGTGCAGTCTTGGTCGGGATCGATAGCCATAATATAGATGATACGGCGGGTAATTCCCGACCCGTCCATACCTGTTTATTGGGAGCCGAGATTTTAATCGTAGAACATTTGTGTAATTTACAGTCGTTGCCGGAATACGGTTTTACTTTCAACGCATTACCACCAAAATTCAAAGGGGTGGGAACATTCCCCGTTAGAGCGATGGCCAAATGGTAAAGATGGAATCCTCAAATTCATTTTAGCGACGGCATATCAGGAACTCAGTATTTTCAATTTTCCGGTCTTTTGATTCAATGTTTCGATGCTGAAATATTCAGTATAAACAATTTCTAATTCAGGGAGTCGACCATCCCAAAATATGTAATAGCTGATTTTAACATCTTTATCCCGGCGTAGAATTTTCCTGATTAAAACAAGAAAAAATTGACTTACAATTTTAGCAATAGAAATTGTATACACCTAAGCATCTAAAAATTATTCCGGATTCTTACATTTTACCATCCTTTAAGCCAGAAATCTGCGTTATCATATCATGTAATCTCCTATCTTTATCATATGTACCGGTCACTGGGTATATTGTTCCTATCTGTTTTTGCTCTCGTATCTTTTAGTCAGAGTGGGATCGATCATGATTTTGGCAAAAATCGCATTCAGCATCATGATGATTTTGATGACTGGTATATGTATGAGACACAAAACTTTGTAACCT
>CALMKY010000499.1 GCA_937867195.1 uncultured Saprospiraceae bacterium
GATGAATTAAGTAAAACAGTAAAAAAACAAAAAGCACATCTTGGCATCATCGTGGATCCTGACGTGGACCGGCTGGCATTTGTTGCTGATAACGGAGAGCCATTTGGCGAAGAATATACATTGGTTGCTGTGGCAGATTATATACTTTCAAAAGAAAAAGGCAATACAGTATCCAATTTATCCTCTACCCTGGCATTGCGGGACATCACACTGCAACAGGGTGGTGAATATTTTGCTTCTGCTGTAGGTGAAGTCAATGTAGTTGCCAAGATGAAAGCAGTCGACGCCATCATTGGCGGAGAGGGCAATGGAGGCATCATCTATCCCAAACTGCACTATGGACGAGACGCACTGGTGGGTATTGCTTTGTTTTTATCTCATTTGGCAGAGAAAAATAAAAAAGTGAGTTTCCTCAGATCCGATTATCCAAATTATGAAATCTCCAAGAACAAAATTGAACTGACCGATAAAAAGCAAATGGATATTATTTTTTCCAGGTTAAAGGAAAAATACAAGAATAAAAAATTACATACCGAAGACGGCTTGCGCATTGATCTCGATAACGAATGGATTCACCTCCGTCAATCCAATACAGAGCCCATCATCCGCATCTATGCAGAAAGTAGTTCCAAAGTAGTAGCCGATAACCTGGCCAAAAAACTGATCTCAGATATCCGGGAGATTCAAAGGGAAATGAAATAAATTAAAAACCAGCTAAGATCTATTTGATTTATTTTCCGCACATTGAGTCGTTTGAATATTTGCTATTCAAAAATTCTAGTACCTGGTAAAGATTATTTTTTCATTGGTCTTCGCTGGTGAATAAATCCTTCAAAGAGTTAAACCAAGGGAAATTAAAATCAAATTGAAATCGGTAGCCTTACACTTCAATTTAAAAATCAGTATTGCCGGCACCTTCAAATTGTTTTTTTTAATGGACAGGATATTCTGAGGATCGTGGCCATTTTACTTTTTATGACCGGTCCTTTTTACTTGGTTCATAGATTGATAAAACGATTAATTTTATCTTTTAATTAATAAGATTTTAATGTAAAATAACTTTTATACTAAATTTGAATTTCTGACCATGGCTTACAAAGTTGATTTCGTACAGGTAACCGACATAGGTCTTGAGTCTTCACCTGTTTCCAAAGCGCTTGCTGGTCTGCGAGCCAATGAGGCACGTTATTTCAAAAACAAATACGATGCTTATTTTATTACAGTACCTGTATCCAAGAGCAAGTCTGCTTTCAATTGGGTAAGTAAAATTCTTAAAGATGAAAGAAATATTATCATCGGATCTAAACCGTTGGAAACCGCAAGTTTATTGGTCGATGGAATAAAATGGATCTATGTATTCTACGAAAGTGGACTTTCGATCAATGTGCTCTACACGATAGACAATGCTAAAAAAAGGGCTGTCGGTTTCAAACTTTCTGAAGGTATGGAAATCCCGGAAGAATTGGGGAAATTTAAATTTGCAAGGCAAAAATCAAAGCTTGCCGGTACGATCCGCGGATCCTATTTTGTCATCAAGAACGAATATTAAGCAGATTTAACTTTACTTTACCAATTGCAGACTTTACATAAGACAAGATATTGGAAATATGAGCTCTGGATGATCCCATCGCACGTATTAAAATAAAAGTAAGCGCGGGTCGGCCACCGGTTTTGAACCATAACTTTCCTCATTTGACTTATGCTGTATAAAATATAACTTTGACTTCCATTTCATGAAAAGAATCTATTTAGATAATGCAGCTTCCACCCAGTTATTACCTGAAGTCGTCGAGGGCATGATCCGGATTATGCAGGAAATGCCGGGCAATCCTTCAGCTATTCACAAAGAAGGCCGATCCGCACGGGCGATCATCGAAGATGCACGTAAGAAAGTAGCTAAGATGCTCAATGCATCGATCGGGGAGATCTTTTTTACATCCGGAGGTACCGAAGCCAATAATACCGCGATTAAATGTGCAGTAAGAGATTTAGGAATAACCCGGATGATTACCACTCCCATCGAGCATCATGCCGTCTTGCACAGTGTGGAATCAATGCACCGTGACCAGGACATAGAATTGAAATTTTTAAGCCTGGATCATCAGGGAAGAATTGACTTATCGGAATTAGAAGCCCTTTTACAAAACCAGTCAAAAAAGACGTTGGTAAGTATTATGTATGCTAATAATGAAATTGGCACGCTTTATCCAATAGCATCCATAGCCGATGTATGCGACCGGTATGGTGCCTACCTCCATACAGATGCTGTACAGGCAGTAGGTCATATTCCCATTGATTTACAAAAAATCAAAGTGCATTTTTTATCAGCGAGTGCCCACAAATTTCATGGCCCCAAAGGAGTCGGCATTTTATTTATTCGAAATGGTGTGTCCATACATCCATACATCGATGGAGGTTCACAGGAGCGAAACATGCGGGGAGGGACTGAATCGACACACAATATCGCCGGACTGTCGATCGCATTGGATGCAGCCATTCAAAATCTGGATGCGCGCGATGCTCACATCTTGCATCTAAAAAACTATTTCAAGCATTCTCTGTTGGAATTCAATCCTGATATAGAAATCAATGGAGACCCGGTACATTCACTCAATACGATATTAAGTGTTTCCTTTCCACCTCATCCAAAGTCAGATATGCTTTTATTACAATTGGACATAGCTGGTATCAGCGCATCCGGAGGCAGCGCCTGTACCTCGGGGGCAGAAGCAGGATCTCACGTATTGGCCGCTCTGCAACATGATCCTGATCGGAAAACCATCCGATTCTCCTTTTCCCATCTCAATACGATAGAAGAAATAGATCAGGTACTCAATCACCTTCAGGCATGGTATCCGTCAGTGAAAGTTTAAAACATGACCTGTATATAAGAAGGTGTTTCCAGATAGCCAGAAATGGTCAGGGCAATACGTTGACCAATCCCCTCGTCGGTGCCATGCTCGTATTCGATGGTAAAATCATCGGTGAAGGATATCACAAGGCGTACGGAGCCGACCATGCAGAAATCGAAGCATTCAAATCTGTCAAATCAATCGATCAGGATAAAATTGCCAGAAGTACATTATATGTGAGTCTCGAACCCTGCTCCATACAGGGTAAGACACCACCTTGTGTGCAAGCCATCATTCAACATAAGATAAAGACCGTTTATATTGGCAGTCTCGACCCCAATCCTAAAATCAATGGTAATGGAGTCATGCAACTTAGAGAACATGGAGTCAAAGTATTCATATCGGGTCTGCAGGCCGAAAGTGAAAAACTGAATAAAATATTTTTTAAAAACATGACTCAGGGTTTACCTTATATCGTATTAAAATTTGCATGCACCGCTGATTATTTTATTGGCAATAAAGAAAATCAGGTCCAGATTTCCAATCCATGGAGTAAAATACTCGTGCATAAAAAACGTCACGAAGTGGATGCCATTCTGATCGGTACGCACACAGCAATCATTGACAATCCTCAATTGACCAATCGATTTTATTTTGGCAAAAACCCTATTCGGATCGTCTTGGATCGACACGGAAGAATTCCAATGTCTTATCATCTCTTTACAGATGGTATGCCGACTTGGATCAGTACTGAAAACAATACTCTGCCGTATCCGGATCAGGTGATGCGAGTACCTTTTTTTTCGGAGATTTCAGAGTTTATGAGATATCTGTTAAAGCAAGGTATTGGATCTATTTTGGTGGAAGGGGGAGCTCAATTGCTATCAAGTATATTGAATACTGATTTGTGGGACGAAATGTGGGTCACCCAATCCGAAGCAGTTTTAGGGTCCGGTATCAAAGCGCCAGCATTCAATGGATTCCGATCCGGTACACTGGATATCGGCACAGATCGATTATCGGTCTTTTTACCAATATAAGGCTTCAGAATCATCTCTGAATTTTGTGGTTTGGTAAGAGTTTTTATTATAGAAAACACAATGAAAACCAAAAGAATAAAATGAAAATTAAGATTTAGCGTTAAATATTTTTTAAAACCCGACTACTCCGCCATCCGTATTGCATGAGTTTGGTGATATGGTAGTATTTTTGAATGATTATCCGAGTGGAAAATAATATGATGAATCGCAAATTTCTCTTACCTTTTATCTCTTGCTTTTCATTTGTATTGGTTGGCTTACCCGGCATAAGGGCTCAAGTCAATCACGATCAACATCTGTCTAAAATTAAATGGATGACGTTTGAGCAGGTAACCACGGTGACGAAATCTTCCAAAACTCCAAAGAAAATAATCGTTGACTTGTTTACAGATAAATGTGGTTACTGCAAGAAGATGGATTTATCTACATTTCAAAATGAATTCATCTCCCACTACATGAACGAAAATTTTTATCCTGTAAAGTTCAACGCTGAAACCAAATCGGATATCCAATTTAATGACCAGGTATTTCACCTCGATCGCAGTGGCTTTCATGAATTAGCCATTGATTTAAGCATGGGGGACCTGGTATTCCCTACCCTGGTTTTTTTGGATGAAGAAAATCAAATTATACAACCTATCCAGGGATATCAGACGGTAGATGACCTTGAAAGGATTATGGTTTACTTTGCAAATGACTTTTATAAAAATACCCCTTGGAATGAATTCACTCGCCGATATAAGCCTACCAATTCAAGACCGGTGATTGATGTCAATCCTAATGGAGAGACTGTAAAGAAGAAAAATTAAGTGGGATCCCTGTATCAAATGATTCTGGTCTTATCTGGTAAACCTTTCCTGTAGAAGCAATACGTTCACATCAAAACCATCCAGTCCTTTTTCTTCTGGTAGTTGTCTTTACACCCAAGACTCCCAATAATCCACGAGTGAGTTCTCGGGCTACAACCCTTCCCACCTGTTTGGTAACACTGCTATCCATGATCTTTTCGAAAGTAGATTTTTCATGCGGATCACTCGGTTGTTCTCCCTGATCTTGGGATGGGTCGATTTGCCCTTGATTTAGTTTGCCTGATAAAATTTCATATGCACTGTCCCGGTCAATGACTTCAGCATAATGGCTTACCAATTCAGATTTACCGGTGATGGAATTCAATTCCTCCGGACTCAATACATCCATGCGCGAGGACGGGGGTCTCATCATGACATGAGCTAAAGGTGTCGGTACACCATTTTCATTTAAAGATGTAACAAAAGCCTCCCCGATTCCCAATTCAGTGATCAATTGATCCACGTCATAATAGTCGGTAAGAGGATAATTTTCTGCTGCAGCTTTGATGGCTTTGCGATCGGCAGCAGTAAAAGCACGCAACGCGTGCTGCACTTTCAATCCAAGTTGACTCAAAACAGATGCAGGCACATCGATGGGATTTTGTGTAATAAAATAAATGCCCACTCCTTTTGATCTGATCAATTTTACAATCGTATTGATTTGATCCAGTAAGACATCAGATGCTTCATCAAACATCAAATGTGCTTCATCAATGAAGAGACATAATTTGGGTTTATCTACATCCCCGGCTTCCGGAAATGTACCATAGATCTCAGCTAAAATTTCTAGCATAAAACTGGAGAAAAGCTTAGGCTTATCCTGTATGTCCATCAGTCGAACCACCGAGATCACCCCCCTGCCCTTTTCATCTTTTCTTACCAGGTCATTGACATCAAAAGATCGTTCACCAAAGAATTTTTCCGCTCCCTGCTGTTCTAATTGAACAATATTACGAATGATGGTACCCACAGATGACGTGGAAATTTTACCATATTCCTTTTCGATGGATTCCTTTCCATCGGTCGAAAGATAGTTGAGGACTTTTTTGACATCTTTCAGATCAAGCAAAGGCAGTTTATTATCATCACAATATTTGAAGATCAAAGCCATGACGCCCGATTGAGTATCATTAAGATCCAGCATTTTTGAAAATAAGATAGGTCCGAATTCAGATACGGTGGCCCTTAACTGGACACCTTGTCCACCCGATAAAGTAAAGAATTCCACCGGATTGGCTGCAGGAATAAAAGGTAAATTGATCGCATTGGACCGTTCGATTACTTTCGGGTTATTGGATCCCGCAGCAGCGATTCCACTTAAATCACCTTTAATATCCATCAACAGACAGGGGACTCCATTCGCAGATAAATTTTCAGCGATCAATTGCAGTGATTTGGTTTTGCCGGTACCGGTAGCACCCGCAATCAATCCATGTCGATTCATCATTTTCAAAGGCAGGCGCACAAATACATCTTGCACGATGTGTTTATTATACATGGGCGCTCCCAAAATAATGGTCTGACCATCGAATGTATATCCAGCTTTTATGGTGTCCGTAAACTGTTTAGTCAAATCAGCCATGATTCTTGTATTTTGATTACAAACATATTGAAAATTATTGTACCCTTTCTTTGTTCGCAGGATACATTTAATTCATAATGATGGCCAATAGCAAATAAAAAATGTATTATTTTTTTTATAATATGTTCCAAATCGTTATATTTGGTAATTACTTAATCAATTTTAAAAACATTCAAAATGGCAACAAAACGAACTACACATCGCAGTACCGCCGGTAAAAAACTATATGCAGTACGAGATGCCAAAGGTAGATTTACTGACATTCAGACCTATGAAAGAGCACATCGGGCCGATCTTAAGAGGAATGCTAAAGCTGAAACCAGCGCTAAAGCCACAAAAGCCAATGCCGCATCCAAAACAAAAGCTAAACCAGCTACGGCTAAAAAAACAACTGTTAAAAAAGCTGCGGCTAAAAAATAGTTCTTTAAGAAGAACTTATCTGTTTCTTAGGAATGATGGTTTTACACTGAGATCATCATTCCTTTTTTATTATGAAAGCTGTTATTCTTTCTTGTTCCATTCATTTACCCTCTTCATAAATCGTTGTTCATTGATGGGCCAAAGCAATGGATCAACTCTGGATTCTAATTCTTCAATGATTGAATTCTTTGATTTTCCATTAAAAAAATCTATGCCCGTCAGATGTTCAATGCTGTCTATACTTACCATAAAGTTACCAAGAGGCAAATCACTCAATGCATTGGGAATGATAAAACCGATTCCCTTTAACTCCGGTTGGTCTGCATCGAGGATCACTTTATAATATAATGAGGGTACACTTACTTTGGAGGTTTTACCTATTCTACCAATAATCCCTGTCGTCAGTACAGGACCGGTAACAATGTATACTTTTTTAAAACGTCGTCCCCAATCCCGTACATCTTCCTCCAATTCTCTCCAGATACCATCATTAAATTGTTTTACCTGCGGCGTCATATTGCTCATATAAAAACATTCTTGTTCAGCAATCGGATCGAATGCCATATCGGCTGCAGCAGCGAGATGACCGCGGGTATATCCTGAACCGGAATAATCATGATGTTGGGCTGAACCTCCGGGTATGTTTGGATCCACATCAAAATAATCATACCGGTGCTGTTTCGGTCCATTCAATCGATCCCGTGTAATGACGTAGGCTACCCATTCCGCTTCTTCATGCTTTTCTGAATAAGATAGATCGAAATAATGATGGTGTACATACTCATGATCCTTGGTCATACTGGGCAAATCCACCATCATAGAATCGCCTGCATGTTCATACGCATCTTTAGACGAAGGAATGGATTCAATCCTCAGTCGATCCCGGTGAAGCAGTTGGTCCGATCCGGAATTGTATTCTCTGATAAATTGATAGATAACTGAAACGACACCAAGGAGAACGATCAAATAAATAAATAATTTTCCATTCCCCAAACGATTCGGATCTCTTCCGGGCTGACTGTAAATACCTTTCATGCTGCCTATACAAAAGTATGGGGCATATTTGATAAATTTGTACTCTCATCTCGTCGACTTGAATAAGCTATTACTTTACACTCTAATCCATTTATTCATTCCATACCTGAAGGCTCAAAATTTTATTGATCAAATTAAGGGAGCACGAATCGATGCATTGGCCGGCACCGGTCTGGCACTGAAATCACTTACAGGGATCAGCCGGAATATCGCCAATATCAGTTCTCTTGAAAATACATCCTTTGAACTTCAAACCGAGTCACGATTTATAGGCTTGGGTATTTCAGGTGTCTCGTTAGTAGGCGGTATTCCATTACACCATAACGCAATTGGATTTGGAGTCGAAGAATATGGCCTTGAAGATTTTCATCAGCAACAGTATAAAATAGGATATGCCAGATCCTTGAGCAAACATCTTTCCATAGGAGCTGCATACGACTATATTTTATTTAATATTGCGACGAAAGAAAATATCAGTATTCATTCCCTGCACTTGGGTTGCCTTTATGAATTAGCAAACCTGAGATTTGGATTGAGTTTTTTTAAGCCGATGGTTCCAATTCACATGAGGCCCTATCAACCACAGCATATCATTGCATATGGTGTACAATACACTGTATCCTCCAATGTCAGTTTGCTTGTAGAGGGAGAGAGCGATGACCTTAGCTCCAAGACCGCCTTCAGGGCTGGACTAGAATATCAGTTGTTACCTATCCTTATGATGAGGATCGGTATTGGGACTCATCCTTATCTGTTTGCCGCAGGCCTCGGAATTAAAATCAACGATCGGTTTGGTATAGATCTTGGTTCTTCATTTTATCAATATATCGGTACCACGCCTTCAATGAGTTTGCATTATAATTTTCAACAAAACAAAATAGAAGAATGAAAATCCTGATCTGCGCGGCTACACCGGGTGAACTTGCTGTTCCCATGCATTCTCATACGAACACATTGGAAAAACTCATTACCGGTGTAGGCATTGCCGCAACGGCATTCAATATGGCCACTTATTTATCAAATCATCAACCAGATGTATGTCTGATGATCGGAATTGCGGGTTCGTACGATAGAAACTTATCCATCGGGACCGTGGTCAATATTCAGGAAGATTGTTTTGCCGATCTGGGCGCTGAAAATTATGATGGTTCTATCATTCATCTAACCGATTTGTTGCCCTGTGATGATACCAACCCATTTGAACAAAAATGGATAAAGCCGGCCTTGTTTACTTCCATGACCAAAGCAATTCCTGTAAAAGGCATCACCGTAAATAAAACCAATGGTAGCCAACATTCGATTGACCAAATCATGCATCATTTTAATCCACAGGTAGAATCTATGGAAGGCGCTGCATTTTTTGCCTCTTGTATGTATTACAATATTCCATGTATGCAGTTGAGGGCCATCTCCAATCAAGTCCAGCCCAGAAATCGCGAGGCATGGGATATCCCGTTAGCCATGAAACATCTCAGACTTGAATTGCAGAATATCCTAACGTCACTGGACCAATGAAAATCAGTCCTCCCGACGACCTAATTTCATAATCATGATTTTTTGCCAGATCTTACTGCTCACTCCCTGACACATATCTGACAGATCATTTACGTTTTCAAGCACGACTTCATCTTTGGAATACTGGCTATACAATGCACCCATTTTGGAAATCAACGATAGCATTTCACTACAGTAATCGAGGTAACGGGTTAACTGGTAATGATCCGTGATGCGTGCCGGTGATACTCCGGTAGCCTGGAGATCCGGAATGGCTGTCGGATCTTTCGTTAATTGATGCATATCGACCACATGTCCAAAATTCCGCAGCACCTGTATGGATTTGAGTGTACGGTTGCGCTTAACATTCCTTTCCAGATTTTTTAAAAATATGAATGCCAACCCAAAGAAAATCAATTCGTTGGTTCCGGCTTCCAATCCCTGGATCATTTCTGTGGAAGATGAAAAATCCTTGGGTATCAAAAAGCCCTTTACCAAGCTATAGAAAACAAAAACAGTAATGACGGTTAACAAAAGACCGGAGGCAATCACACTGAGTCTCACATACCAAATGGGTGTATTGATTTTAATTAAGTCGAATTGAATCTCTTTGGCAAACTCTAAAAAATCAGAACATACTTTTTTTAATCCCGAGTCAGGAAACCTGGATTCAATGCGAAGCTCCAACTTTCGGATCGTTTCTATTAATTTATCAGGATCTAATTGTGAAAAATGTATTTCGTTCATTTTAAACAAAAGCAAAATACTCATTAATCAATTCTTTTTTATCTTTCGATCTGAAATATTAAATTAAAAAATCTTTTATGGGAAAAATGAAAAATGTCAAGGGACCAGCCATCTTCCTGGCTCAGTTTATGGGCGATGCGGCTCCTTTTAATTCTCTCGATGGTATTTGCAAATGGGCAGCTGATCTGGGATACATCGGCATACAGATTCCTTCGTGGGATGATAGATTAATCGATTTAGAAAAAGCCGCGAAGAGCAAAACATACTGCGATGATCTGAAAGGAAAAGTAAATGCACATGGATTGCAAATCACGGAGTTATCGACCCATCTTCAAGGCCAATTGGTGGCTGTCAATCCGGCATACGATGAACTTTTCGATGCATTTGCCCCTGCACAGGTAAAAGGAAATCCAAAAGCCCGAACGGATTGGGCCATACAAACTTTGAAAAATGCAGCACATGCAAGTAAAAATCTTGGATTAAATGCCCATGCTACTTTTTCCGGTGCCTTGATTTGGCATACGGTGTACCCTTGGCCCCAAAGGCCTAAAGGATTGGTCGATGCCGCCTTTAAAGAATTGGCCAATCGCTGGCTGCCCATCTTAAATACATTTGATGAATGTGGAGTGGACGTGGCTTATGAAATACATCCGGGCGAAGATCTACACGATGGTATTAGCTTCGAAAGATTCTTATCCGCAACCGGCAATCATAATCGGTGCAATATTTTAT
>CALMKY010000500.1 GCA_937867195.1 uncultured Saprospiraceae bacterium
CGACTAAAAATAATTTCGAACGCAGGATAGGAATCTGGCCATCGGGTTTTGATAAAGATGGAATCATGTGGTGCAATACGGCTTTTGGTGATTATCCTCATTATTTGCCCAATACCAACGATCGGGTGGCTCATGCTTATGGCGATCGATTTACAGGTTGGATGCTACTCAATTATAAAAAACCGATCACCGTATCATCGACCCTGGGTTCATTTCATGCAAATCATGTAAACGATGAAAGCATGAAAACGTATTGGTCAGCTCTTACCGGAGACAAAGGCGAGTGGATTGTATCAGATTTGGGGGCCATCTGTACAGTCAATGCAATCCAAATCAATTATGCAGACCAGGATGCTGAATTTTTAGGAAAATCCGCCGGAGTGTATCATCAATATATAATGTATCAATCCAACGATGGTATAAACTGGTTAAAACTGGTGGATAAGTCCATGAATAAAACCGATGTACCGCATGATTATATTGAATTAACCAATTCGATTAAAACACGATATATCAAACTTGAAAATATAAAAATGCCAACAGGCAAATTTGCAATTAGTGGATTGAGAATATTTGGTAGAGGCAATGGTGTAGCACCCAATCGAGTCGAAACTTTTTTTGTGCTAAGAGGAGAAAAAGATAAACGCGATGCCTGGATCAAATGGAGCCCAATGGATGATGCAGACGGATACAATATCTATTATGGGACCCAGCCTGATAAATTATATTCATGCCTGATGGTCATGGATTTGAATGAATACTGGTTTAAAGGTATGGATAGTCAAAAGACATATTATTTCACCATTGAGCCTTTTAATGAAAATGGAGTTGGGATGCGGTATGAAGTCTTAAAGGTGGAATAATCAAATTCCAAAACAACCGTAGTGAAGACTGAATCTGGTACCTGATTCTTTGATTTAAAAAAGGTAAGATCCTAACTTACGTCAGACATGGATCGCTTGCCCAGGATTTCATAATAATGGAATAATCAACATCTGATCGTCACCTGACATCCTGTAATTTTTTTAAGCTTTTTATCTCTAATATTTTACTACATTTACGCACCTTACCAATAATCGAATTAAGCTTAAAATTCGTTTTAATTATTTAAAAAATATAAAGTGCCTTTTACTATCAGATGTCTTGGGATACTGATCATTGTATTCAGTGTTTCAAAAATTTCTACTCAATCGTTATCAGTTGCTCAATGGGCTGATCGCCAGTCAAAGACATCTGCGATCCGATGGTACTACCCCAGGGACTTAAGTGAAATCAAATTGCCGGATGAATTATCCTCCACAAAAGATTTCACTTCCATCGAAAACATATTGAATAACAGTAATCTGGCAATCGTACAATATACTGACAATCAATATGTCATTATTAGTTCAGAGCAAGCCCGAACTACTCTTCAAGAGTGGAAAGAAATTAAAGAGAATGCCAGAGAAATCCAGGATGCAGCAAACCGCGCCTCCCGATCCGCTAAAATTATTGGTGTCAAACGATCCATGGCTTCAAATTCACAGTTAATTTTAAACGGGACGATCACAGAATCGAAAAACCATCAACCCGTCATCGGGGCTACCATCTCTGTGAATCAAGGAACTAAAGGGGCAGTTACAGATGAGGACGGAAAGTATAAATTACAATTGAAGCCGGGTTTGTATGCTTTAAAAATAGAATCCCTCGGTATGAATATGGAAGAACAATCCATCATGATGTATGATCATGGTACTCTTGATTTTCAGCTTTCAGAAAATGCTACAACACTTCGCGAAGTAGTGGTTACCGAAAAGACACAAGATCAAAATGTAAAGTCCCTGATCACCGGTATAGAACAATTGACCACAAAGGAAATTAAAAAGCTTCCTTCCTTTATGGGTGAAGTAGATGTGCTTAAGAGTTTGATTACCCTTCCTGGAGTAAGTACAGTTGGAGAAGGTGTTGGTGGAGTCAATGTACGTGGAAGTACCCCGGATTACAACCTGATTATTGAGGATGAAATGATGTTTTTCAACCCAACGCATGCTTTAGGATTTTTCTCTTTATTTTCTCCCGATATTGTTGAAGATGTAAAATTGTACAAAGGGTTTATGCCTGCAAAGTATGGAGGTAGAATATCCTCAGTCATTCAAACCTCATCTAAACAAGTTAATAAAGAAGAATTTCATGCGAAAGCCGGTCTTGGATTATTGTCTTCCAGGGTGTTTGTAGAAGGACCTTTGAATAAAGGCAAAACCGGGTTTTATATAGGTTCGAGATTTTCTTATGCGAATTGGTTATTGAAACAAGTCAACCTACCCGATGTCCAAAAAAGTCGTGTTGCTTTTGATGACCTGGAGTTAAAAGTGGACCATTCTTTATCGTCTACATCCAATATCGGTGTACAGGTATATCGGGGTCAGGATAATCTTACTTTTTCAGATATCGCCAAATTTGGATACGGTAATGAAGCTTATTCCATTTATCATAAAAAAGTCTTTGGTACGAATGCCAATCTGACGACGCGTGCGATCTACGGTTCCTATCATTCCAATCTGGGTGATCTGAAGCAATTTAACCCTTCAATATTTTCAACCGGAATCCATTATTTGAAACTAAAATCAGATTTGGTTTGGGAAAAGACAAAATCGACGTTAATAAATTTTGGAATAGAAGCCATCCAATACGATGTCAATCCCGGTAAGTTCACTCCAGATGGTTCTGCATCCCAAGCCCCCGTGCGATCGACTCATTCGGATCAGGGTATAGAATTCGGGATGTATGGTGGATTAGAACAAAAATTAAATGACCGGCTTTCATTTATTGTCGGTTTGCGATTATCTGGTTTTGCCGCTATGGGACCAGCGACCATCAATACATATAAGGAAAATTCTTTGATCACGGATGGGATCATCAAAGATTCATTAAAATACAACGCTGGTCAAATCATTAAATCGTATGTCTATCCGGAGCCCCGGATTTCATTTAATTATCAGTTGTCACCTAGTGGCAGCATAAAGCTTGGATATAATAGGACGGTGCAATATCTGAGTTTAATCAGTAATACAATCGCAGCGACTCCTGTGGATTTTTGGAAACTTTCAGGTAAATACATCAGCCCACAAAGGGCCAATACGGTTAGCCTGGGTTATTATAAAAACTTTGCCAATAATTTATGGGAGACATCGATCGAAGGGTATATCCGCACAGTTGACGGTATCCTGGAATATAAAGACTTTCCAAATCTTTTGATCAACAATCATCTTGAAACCGAATTACTTCCTGCGAGGGCCAGAGCATACGGTATTGAATTGAGTATTGAGAAAAAAATTGGCGCCATGACAGGTAGATTAGGATATACTTACTCCCGCTCATTGCGTCAAACCTATTCTGCTGATAAAGATCTCAATATAAATAATGGTGATTGGTACGCTGCTACCTACGATAAACCCAACGATGCGAATCTATTACTTAACTTTAATGTAAACCAGCGCATTAATTTTAGTACCCATTTTGTGTACAATACAGGCAGGCCTTTGACGGTGCCGGAGGCAAACTATACCGTATGGAATCTAATCTCGATACCGCAGTACTCAGAACGAAATCAATATCGCATACCGAGTTATTTCAGAGCGGATGCTGCTCTTAATATATTTCCTTCATACCGTAAAAATCAGTTGTATAAAAGTTCATGGGCCATCTCCGTGTACAATATTTTTGGTGTCCGCAATCCATACTCTGTATACTTTAATCAAAAGCCATTTCAAAGCATCCTGGCCTATAGATTGGCTATACTAGGTTCTGTATTCCCATCTATTAATTACAATCTTGAATTTTAGTTTAAGATGAATAAATTCCCGATCTTCATTCTATTCTGTATGTGGTTGACTCAATCATGTGTTGATGAAATTCAATTGCCCATTCGTCAGTCAACGACGGATGTCAATATTTCCTGCGTGTTATCTGATAGTCTGGAGACTCAAAAGGTTCTCATTCAATATACAGCTGCTATAGGTAAAGATGCAGCCGTAGACGGTGCTCCGATTTCAGGAGCAGAGGTAGCGGTTACGACGAAACAAGGTCTGAAAATCCCAATGACTGAAAATTCTAAAACAAAAGGTAGTTATGAATCCGTATTTAGAGTAGCACAAGGTCATGACTATCGCATCGAAGTGAATATGCCGAGTGGAAAAAAATATTTGTCAGATTATAAATCCGTGAGCCCAATCAAAACATCCGTCGAGGTACTGGCCCGATCCTTCAAAGAGCAAATTCTTACTTCGGCAAATAATATCATTACTCAAGATAAAGTCGGTGTATATTTTAATTCTTCATTGCGTAAAGATGGTTTTGATTTAAAAGCCTTGTATCGTATTTCAGGTGAATATCAGGTTCAGGAATTTTATCTTATGATCTTGAATCCCCGAACCTGCTACGTAAAAGAAAATTTGGATTTTAATAACCTGGCCGCGTATGATGGTAAAGACTATGTCAATGGACAATTGAAGGAAGTCAAACTTTTTTCTACGTTGGGAGATTATAGATTTTATGACACGTATGCATTTTTGGTGGAACAATACATCGTGGACGATGCGACCTACCAATATTTTAATAGTGTTTATAAATTGACCAATATTGACAATAATTTATTCGCAGTACCTCCCGGCAGGATTAAAGGAAATATCTATAATCCGGATGACCCGAATGAGGATGTATCAGGATACTTTACTGTAGGCGCTAAGACTTCTAAAAGAATATTTACGGATCAGGGCACCTTAGGGCTACAAGTGTATTCGTTATGTCAAAACCCGAATAAAACCATTCGCCGATATCAGGATATGCCCACCTGCTACGATTGTTTATTAATCACCGGGGCACAAAGAGAAAAACCAAGTTATTGGCGATGACCCTCAGATGGAGCACATATTATTTTCGTCGATGGACATGGATCATGATTTCTTTTTCTTTAACTGAAATAATTTTATCCACTTCAGCTACTTTATCATCTGTCTTTTTTTGAATTTGATCTTGAATTTAAATCAAAGTTTGGCCCTATTGAACCGTCAGTGAAATACGCTCCGGCCTATTTTGTCGTAAAAACATCCGCACAGGCGCAGTTCCCCCGGACTGCGCCTTATTTTTACCCGTTTGAAAACTGAATCTTCGCTTGCA
>CALMKY010000501.1 GCA_937867195.1 uncultured Saprospiraceae bacterium
AACCTCCAGCCAGTTTGACAGACCCAAAGAATGCAATCCAATGGACCGAGATGATTACGCCGATCAATACAAATCGATAAATTGTGACCCTGGGCAATTCTTTAAGAAAAGAAACTCCTTTAGTAAAAAAAGTAAATCCAATCCCGGCGATCAGGACTCTCCACCAAACTAAAGAAATAGAAGGTAATGAAATCAACGCTCCCAGAATAGCAGTGAATCCAAATAAAATGACAGCGATGTGAATGAGGCCGTATGCCTTCGTTATTTCTTTCATTCTCTGACGAAGTAAATCATTATTAACAGCATAACAAATAATTTTTGAATAAAATTATGACTCTTTTATTTGCTTGCCTTATCCAGATTTATATACATTTGTCATAAATAATCTGATGATGAGAATAGGTGATGTCGCTCCACATTTTACATTATTTGATACGGATCGTAAGGAAGTCAAGCTATCAGATTTTGCGGGAAAGAAACTTGCTTTATATTTTTTCCCTGCTGCCTGGACCGGAGTATGTACCAAAGAAATGTGTTCGCTCCGCGACGACATGGCTGAATATATGAATCTAGGTACCGATATCATAGGCATCAGCGTCGATATGCCATTCGCACTTAAACGCTTTAAGGAAGATATGCACATCAATTTTACTTTATTGAGCGATTTTAATAAAGATACGATCCGGGCATACGGAGTATACCGGGAAGATTTTATTTGCAATTTGCATGGTGTGGCGAATCGCTCAGTGTTCATTATCGGCAGTGACGGAACCATCCAGTACCGGGAGGTGTTGGCCAATGCGGGAGAAATGCCTGATATGGCTGCTGCCAAACGCGCCATGGAAACAATTAAATAATTTTAATCATCAATTACATGAAATCCAATACTCATTATCAGGAAGACGAAGATGTGTTGATCGCAGACGACACCACCGGATTGGACGATCCCGCTCAACTCATCGTCTATAATGATGATCACAATACGTTTGATTGGGTAATCATATGTATGATGGAAGTGTGTGGCCACAGCTTTGAGCAAGGCGAACAATTATCGCTGATCATTCATTTTAAAGGCAAGGCTACGGTTAAAACAGCGCCCATCGAAAAACTCAAACCAATGAAGGATGCTTTGGTGGACCGAGGATTGTCCGCAGTTATTGAAGGGGTAAAACAAGAGTATTAATCCATGAATCCGGTTTTTATTCCGGAACCCTATAAACCGGTCGATTTTTCAGATTATTTATTAGATTATTCAGATCCATCAGGATTTGTTGCTTATGGAGCCAATTTGCTTCCTGATACTTTATTAAACGCTTATTCGATGGGATTATTTCCATGGTATATTTCAGGAGGGGCTCCGTGCTGGTACAGTCCTGACCCACGCTTGGTATTGTTTCCTCACAAACTCAGGATTTCAAAAAGTATGCGAAATATACTGAAGCGCAGCCAATATGAGGTCACTTGCGACCGTGCCTTTGCCAGGGTGATGATGGGTTGTGCCTTGACTCCCCGGCATGGAGAGTTGGATACGTGGATCGATCATCAATTTTTAGCCGGCTATAACCGAATGCATCAATTGGGACATGCCCATTCTTTTGAAACATGGAAAAAAGATGAATTGGTCGGAGGACTTTACGGCATAGCCATCGGGAAAGTTTTTTTTGGTGAATCCATGTTTTCAAAAGAAAGCAATACATCCAAGATTGCATTTATTCACGCCGTCAGATTTCTTTTGCTGATGGGTTTTGAAATGATTGATTGCCAAATTAAAACAGATCATTTGGTAAGTTTAGGTGCAGAGGAAATATCCCGGGAACATTTTATGATCCGGCTTTTTAATTATACAAAGCAAGCCGGACTGCCGGTAAGATCCTGGTACCCTGAATTTGAGAACATAAAAAATAATTAAAAAAGAGGACCTCTTGATCCGTTATTGGATCTTAATCTCCACCGGTTTCCTCAAAGGAGAATAATAAATCAGTTGCCAACCCTTTTTCTCTTTAGAAAATCTCCTTGTCAATCTTAGATTGCTAATTCGATGATAAATAGTTTCAATAATTAAAGTAGAGTCCAGGATTTGAAAAGATCTCACAAAGCTCGTATCCCCTGTATTATATGATGTATGCAAGACCCAGTTGTCACGCTTCCAACTAAATCCTCCCGGATAATTTACTGTATCTTCCATTTCAGGCATCCCGGGTAACGGAAATAAAATATGCTCCATCTGATATTCACTGTCCGTGGCAAACTGGTAATAAAAAGTACTAAAGCCTCCCTCTTTTGGCACAGATTCATTGGAGTTACCCAATGAAATATCTTCTGGCAAATGGGTTTTAGATTCCTTTTGTTTACAGGCAAAAAAAATCAAGGGCACCAACCAAATACTACTGTTGAATCGCATAGACGAGGTGATATTCCTTATTGAGAGATATATATTTAAGTTTAAACCGAAGGTGTACGTCATCTTTAATCAATTCACCATCAAACGAATCTTCCCCTTTGATGAGCGTCTCCAGATCCACGAATAGGTGTTGCCTGAAATCGATTCCACCGAAACCATAGGCTTTATACATCGCTTCCTTGGCACACCAGATTTGGTAAAGCTTTAATTGATAATCTGATTTTTCGATCGTGTTTAAATCTGATTCACTGACAAACTTTTTTGCAATGGTCCTTATACGAGGAAGATCTTTTTCGATATCTACGCCACAGGTGTGCGTGCAAACCATCACGGACGCAATGTCGAATGTATGACTGATCGAAATATACCGATCGTCGTTCATTCCTGGACTTCACGACGTTTGTGCGATATTCACCAATTAATCGAAAGGAGTTTTACTATATGTCGCGATTTATTGATCTTACCGTACAACTGAAATTGGAAGTATCCTCTAGGCTTGAACGAAAAGAGTTCTACGATGGGCTCGAT
>CALMKY010000502.1 GCA_937867195.1 uncultured Saprospiraceae bacterium
TTAAATGCCCTTCCTCCTTGATATAATATTGAATCATGACTACCCGAACTGTCCATTTAATTATTACGATCTGTTTCGGGCGCGAATGTAAGGGAATATTTCATAAAATTTAAGTTGGACTTTAAAGTATCCTTCAATTTCAATACAAAAGAAATGCCAAGGGAGACCGCCATAATTCAATCAAGTCTGGTCAATCAATCATTTTGTAGACAGATTTCTCCCTTTATTCTAAAAAAAGCAGGATTAGTAGAAGATTCATTTATTTTGCATCCTTATTCAATAATGTTGATAGACTGCAATGAATTTTTTTAAAGTTTTTCTTGGTTCATGTCTCGGGGTGATCGCCGGATTGATATTGATCTTCCTTATCGGGATCGGTATGATCTCCGCCCTGGCGTCCTTTGGCGATAAATCCAATAAAATGCCTTTGGATAAAGCCAGTTTTCTAGAAATCAGGACAGATCATTTTTATCCGGAACGTACTGACAATCTTGAAAAATCAGGATTTTCTTTTAAAGAAGATAAAACAATTGGACTAAATGATCTGGTTAAAACTTTACAACGGGCAGAATCAGATCCGAAGATTAAAGGTATTGCCATAAGATCAGCCTCCAATGCATTGTCCCCAGCCAGTGCACGTACACTTCATAAGGCTTTATTGGATTTTAAACGGTCTCACAAACCGGTTTTTGCATATTCAGACAATTACTCCGAAGGTGCGTATTATATCGCCAGTACGGCCGATAAAATAATGATTAACCCGAATGGCAGCGTTGATCTGAAAGGCTATGGAGCGATCATGCCATACATGAAAGATCTGTTTGACAAAATTGGCATAAAATTCAACATTTATTATGCAGGGCAATACAAAAGTGCAACTGAACCTTTGAGACTAAATAAAATGTCGGATCAAAACAGGTTACAAACACGTGAATATCTTAGCGACATCTATAATGTGCATGCCGCCGATATAGCCAGTTCAAGAAAAATCGACATCCAGCAATTCAATAAATTCGTTGATGATTATCAAATCAGGACAGCTGAAGATGCAAAGAAAAATAATCTTGTGGATGAGATTGGATATCAGGATGATTTTTATAAACTGGTTAGCAAAGAGCTGGGTGGCAGCGAAACGGTCAAGCCAGAAATTGTATCGCTGAACCGATATTTTGAGACTCCCTCCACAGCCCCGATCAATCCTGGCATTGACCGCATCGCCGTGGTCTATGCAGAAGGTGATATTGTGGATGGCGAAGGGTCCTATGGGCAGATCGGTGGAGCAAAATATTCACGGATCTTTCGAAAGCTGAGATTTGATAATAAAGTAAAGGCAGTTGTCTTAAGGGTAAATAGTCCCGGTGGCAGTTCACTTGCCTCCGATAATATTTTACACGAAATTGATTTGATTAAAAAAGCAGGTAAGCCGGTAGTCGTATCGATGGGTGACTATGCTGCCTCCGGAGGGTACTATATTTCATGTCATGCAGATAGCATCTTTGCTCAGCAAAACACGCTAACCGGATCCATTGGTGTGTTTATGATGGGCCCGGATATGAGTAAACTGATCCATGACAAACTCAATATCAATATGGATACCGTCAAAGTAGGAAAATTTTCTACAGCGTTTAGTTCGGTATTGCCCTGGTCATCGGAAGAAGGATTGATAGCCCAGCAAGAAACGGATCGTATATATGATCGTTTTCTGACCGTAGTATCAGAAGGACGTAAAAAGTCCAAGGAAGATATTCATGCTATTGCCCAGGGAAGGGTATGGACCGGCATGCGTGCCTTCAAGAATGGACTTGTGGATAAAGAAGGTGATCTGAACGATGCCATTGCTTGTGCAGCTCGGTTAGCTAAAATGGATAAATATAAAACATCAGAATACCCATCTGTAAAAGAGCCGATCCAACGTATCATTGATAAGATTACGGATCAAGATATTACTGATGAAACATTGATGAAAAAACATCTTGGGGCATTCTATCCATTGATTAAAATATTTAAGCAGCAGGAAGAAACTTCTTTTAAACCATTGATGAGACTTCCATATCAACTCAATTTCTATTAATCTGATTTTGAAATGGATGATGCAAGTTTTCATCGTCCACACGGTTTCATAGAATCGGCATGAATTCCGTTTCAATAAAGTAACAAACTACTGATCTTTTAGATTTTATGATTTTTTAAGTTTTCTATAATACTAGTTTTGAAGAAAAATCGCTTTATTGCCTTCCAGACAAGCATCTTTTTAGATAAATGTCATAGGTTTTGTTGTGAAAAGGTCATGCTGAAGGGTATGGCCTTTTTTATTTGTTGCAGCTTCATTCAGGAGGTTTTAATCTAATTTTAATTTTATAAAAAAGTATTATGTCGTTAAAAGGGAAAGTCATTTATGTCACCGGGGGAAGCAAAGGCATCGGCAAGGGTATTGCGGATGCATGCTTAGCTCAGGGAATGAAGGTAGCCATCGGCGCTCGTTCCATTGAAAGCATTCCTTCTAATGAAAATGTATTGGCCATCCGGTCAGATGTGAAAAATAAGTTGGATGAAGAAAATGCTATTCAAACCATTCTCGATACATGGGGACGACTCGATGTATTGATTGCAAATGCCGGGGTTGGTCATTTTGCACCCATTGATCAGATGAATGAAGATCAATGGCATGATATCATAGATACCAATCTCACCGGTGTGTTCCATAGCGTCAAGGCAGCCATACCCGCTTTAAAAAATAGCCAAGGCTATATCATTACCATCGCCAGTCTGGCAGGAACCAATTTTTTTGCTAACGGTGCCGCCTACAATGCAAGCAAATTTGGCCTGGTTGGTTTTACGCAGGCGATGATGCTCGATCTCAGACCATTTAAAATAAAGGTATCCACGATCATGCCGGGTTCCGTGGCTACTTATTTTAATAATCACGAACCCTCTGATCAAGATGCATGGAAAATACAACCTGAAGATTTGGGTCAGATGGTTATCGATTTACTTAATATGAATCCAAGAACTTTACCAAGTAAGATTGAAGTCAGACCAAGTCAAACAAGTTGAGATGATTGAATGAGAATTTGTAACTTGGTTTCAAAATACATTCCGGATATGCAAAAGAAGCCAAGTAGACGAAAATTTATTAAATCTGTTGGATTAACCGGTCTTTCAGCCGGTATCGTTCCCGTTACAATTCGCGGGAATGAAAATCAATCATTTACTAAAAACAAAACCACTGCTACTTCCAAAACTTATAATGGAAACTATGAAGGGCAAAGACTGAACCGGATTGCATTTCCTATTGGCGGTCTGGGTGCAGGCATGTTTTGTCTTGAAGGTACAGGAGCCATCTCACATATGTCTGTACGGAATCGCCCTGAAATATTTAATGAGCCGGGCTTTTTTGCGGCCATACATGTAAAAGGAATAAACCATGGAGCTAAAGTCATTGAAGGACCAGTTCCGGATTGGAAGAAATTTGGTCAAAAAGATGCCGGCAACGGTGCAACAGGGATGACCACCGGATTACCAAGATTCGCGCATGCATCCTTTAAGAGTGAATTTCCATTTGCTCATATCCAGTTAAATGACCCGGACATTCCTATTGAGGTTTTACTTACCGGCTGGTCTCCATTCATTCCAACGGATGAAAATAGCAGTGGAATGCCCATCGGTGCAATAGAATATAGTTTTAAAAATAAAAGTGCGAAGACCCTGGAGTCTATATTTTCTTATAATGCAAAGAATTTCCTTTCAATGGATAAGGGATCCAATTCCATTCAATCGATGATGAACGGATTTATTCTTCATGAAGCAGGCACTGAAGAATTAAAACTACCCAGTTCATTTGCAATTTTTACAGACGAGCCGTCGACCATCGATCACTGTTGGTTTAGAGGTGGATGGTGGGATCCTATGACAATGGCCTGGAATGCTGTAAAGAACGGCGAAATCAAAGATACGGCACAAGTAGAAAAAAATGCACCGGGTGCCAGTATGTATATTCCATTCAGCCTACACGCAGGACAAACCAAAGTAATTAAATTGTATTTTAGTTGGTACACGCCTGAGTCTAATTTGACGTTTGGTAAAATTGGGAATAAGAAAGCATCCTGTGACCCTGCGAGTGGTTGTTGCAATTCACCGGATGAGATAGGTCTTGAGCCTTATGATCAAAATTTTGATGGCAAATTTTATAAGCCCTGGTATAGCAACCGATTTAAATCAATTCATGAAGTATGTGATTATTGGCAGGTGAATTACGACCAATTGAAAAGCAAAACATTATTGTTTAAGAAGGCATTTTACTCCACTACCCTACCGGCTGAAGTGATAGAAGCAGTGGCATGCAATCTATCAATTTTAAAATCACCGACTGTGATGCGACAATACGATGGTCGCTTGTGGTCATGGGAAGGTTGTGGCGATGATTGGGGTTGTTGTCATGGATCCTGTACACATGTATGGAATTATGCTCAAGCGATCGCCCATATATTTCCGGCTATGGAAAGAAGTCTGCGCCATACAGAGTTTTGTGAAAGCCAATCCGCCGAAGGACACCAGACTTTCAGAACGGTATTACCCATACAGGCAGCATCACATGATTTTCATGCTGCGGCTGATGGTCAACTCGGTGGTATTATGAAAGCACACCGGGAGTGGCGCATTTATGGAGACCATGAATGGTTATCCAGGATGTATCCAATGATCAAGAAAAGTATGGACTACTGTATTGACACCTGGGATCCCCGACATGCAGGGGTCATCGAAGAGCCGCATCATAATACATACGATATCGAGTTTTGGGGACCGGATGGCATGCACCTGAGTTTTTATCTTGGCGCATTGAATGCAATGATCCGGATGGGCCATGCTTTGAAAAAAGATGTTTCCTTGTATGAAGGGTTGCTTGAAAAAGGAAAGAAATATATGGAACACGACTTATATGATGGCGAATATTTCATTCAAAACATTCAATACAAAGGACTCAAAGCCCCTAATCCTGCAGATCCGTCCAATAAAACCTTTGGAGGAGAATACAGTGATGAAGCCAAAGCATTGCT
>CALMKY010000503.1 GCA_937867195.1 uncultured Saprospiraceae bacterium
TCCTTTGTTATTATTAAAAGTTACACACGGTGAGATCACATCGATAAAAGCAAATCCTTCGTACGAGACGGCTGCTTTGATCAACGGTATCAATTGATCTTTATCCCCGGAAAAACTACGGGCTACAAAACTTGCTCCGAGTTCCAGCGCCAGTCCGGCGAGATCTATAGTCTCAAATAAATTGGTATTACCTGATTTATTGACGCTGCCAAAATCTGCTGTAGCAGAATCCTGTCCCTTGGTCAATCCATAACATCCATTGTTCATCGTGATGTAGACCATATTGAGATTTCGGCGAATAGCATGCACAAATTGGCCCATACCAATCGATGCACTATCTCCATCACCCGATACTCCAAGGTATATTAAATCACGGTTGGCCAGATACGCTCCGGTTGCCACTGATGGCATACGACCATGTACCGAATTAAATCCATGTGAATTGCCCAGAAAATAGGTCGGAGTCTTACTGCTGCATCCGATACCTGACATTTTCGCTATCCGATGAGGTGGAATAGACAGTTCAAATATACTTTCAATTATGGCAGCACTGATACTATCGTGTCCACAGCCGGCACAGAGTGTCGATAAGGAGCCTTCGTAATCTTTTTTAGTAAATCCAATTCTGTTTTTAGCAGTTTCAGGATGCCGAAACGCTGGCTTTATATAAGTCATTTTTTTTGCTTTGAGATGAAGAGATACCTATTTGGTTGGTAATTTTTTCGTGTACGTATTTTGCAGTTAATGGAAGTCCATCATAATTTAATACGGGGACTAATTTATGAGCGTCCACTTCCAATTCATTGATCAATAATGAGCGCATCTGACCATCGCGATTTTGTTCGACGACAAATACTTGTTTGTGATCATTGATAAAATCCAATACAGATGATTGAAAGGGGAATGCACGGAGTCTCATCAGATCAAAGGATATACCTTCACTTGATAAAATATCCGCAGCTTCTTTCGTCGCATGATCAGAAGTACCAAAATAGATGATGCCGTATTCTGCTTTTTTAGACACTGCCGAAGGAGAAAACTCCGGCTTAGGCATATAATCCTTTATCGTATTCCATTTCTTAGTCAGGCGATCCATATTTCTTTGATAAGGTGCAGACTCTTCAGTATATTTTGCCATTTCATCACGAGAAGTACCCCGGGTGAAGAAACTTCCTTTCGTAGGGTGAGTACCGGGTATCGTACGATATGTCAATCCATCACCATCTACATCCAGATACCGACCAAACTCCTCCATATTTTCAAGTTGAGCAGCTGTCAATACTTTTCCCCTGTGATACTTGCGATGATCATCCCAGGTTATGGGATCCGATTGGTGTTCATTCATTCCTAAATCCAGGTCTGTCATAACCATGATCGGCGTTTGCAATTGTTCAGCCAAATCAAAAGCGTCCACCATAAGATCAAAGCATTCCTTAGGAGAACTCGGGAAAATCAATGGATGCTTCGTGTCTCCATGTGAAGCGTACGCACAGAGTGTGATATCCGATTGCTGGGTACGAGTGGGCATGCCGGTAGAGGGTCCTCCCCGTTGAACATCCACCAATACCAATGGGATTTCCGCAAAATAAGCAAGACCAAGGAATTCATTCATCAATGAGATGCCCGGACCACTGGTGGCGGTAAATCCACGGGCGCCGTTCCAATTGGCCCCGATGGCCATTCCAATGGCTGCTAATTCATCTTCAGCCTGGATAAAAGCATATTTCTTTTTACCATCTGCATCTACGCGATATTCTGCTGCATATTCATCATACGCTGACATTAGTGAAGTAGACGGTGTAATCGGGTACCAGGCACCGACGGTA
>CALMKY010000504.1 GCA_937867195.1 uncultured Saprospiraceae bacterium
TGAAGGTAAAAAAGCATACGACAAACGTGAGACCATTAAAGCAAAAGATAACCGGAGAGAGGAAGATCGATATGGCAAATACAATTCATGAGATTATTTGTCCAGTAGCACCAGGACACCACTGAACTCAGCATCCAGGATCGAATCACCCAAAACAATTCTATTGGCCGGTATTGAATTAATGATAAAATATTCCCGGATACCTTTTGCCCTCTGCATTGCAAACTCAGCCGGATTTTTAAGGAAATCATCTTCTTCCCTGGAAGTCTGCCCCACGAGCATAATTTTATAATCCGGATAATTTTTTAAATAATCAATCAATCGGTTTAATTCATTAAAAGAGGTTTGCTTGATGGCGAGTGCATTATTTAAAAAAACTATTTTAGAAAAATAGTTGCGGGCTGCAATGGCAGAGACTGGCTTTAAATCTTTGGATGGATCATGAATTGTCTGCATCGTACTCTTTGAATTCATGTCTTGCGGCGGAATAGAACCATTCTGAATTGAAGATTCAGGCCTTGGGTGGAAATCTGCCTTTACCTGTGAGGTTACGATGGGATCATCATGATCCGGTTTAATAGGTTTTACTGTAGGATCAAGAATATCATTTTTATTAAGTTTACGTGCAAGATTCGCACTGATGACATAGATTTCTACCCTACGATTTTTAGCTCTGTTCTCTTCTGAATTATTATTGGATATGGGTTTGGTACCTCCATACCCGATCGTGGTTATCCGGTTGGAACCAATTGCTTTCTTTAGGACAAGATATTTTTTAATAGCATCTGCACGGTTACGAGACAGATCCAGTAATTCGTAATAATTACCGACACTATCCGTATGACCTTCAATCCTGATTTGCAAAGAAGGATTTTGGGTCAATAATTCACTGAGTTTATCTAATTCCGGATAGGATGATTCCAGAATGATCGGCTTACCTCTTTCAAAATAAATATTATCGATTTCTATTTTTTGATCGGTAAGCAAAGGCGTTAGAAAAAAATCTACTTCGTATGTTTTGACATCGGATGTATCCAGAACTTGCAGGTCGACCAATTGGTTTTTACCTATAAAACCTTGTTTTTGGGGAGATAGTCTGATGATTTCTTTTTTATCCAATACGATTTCATATTTACCATCGACGGCGGTTTTAGATTTAGTCAATTCGGCCAGTCGACTTGGCCCAAAAAACAGGTCTGCATTCATTGGTTCTTTCGTAATGCTGTTTCGGATGGTTCCGCGGATGGTAATCGGTTGATCAATATTTTCTGCGTATAACAGATTTGCCTGAAAGATATCGCTGCTTCCATCTCTTCTGGAAATAAAATAGATGATCGATGATTCCGGATCGGGCTCCACGACGACAGGATTGCTATCGTCCGATTCAGAATTAATATCCTCGATCAGTCTTTGCGGTACAGACCAGGATGTATAGGTAAAGTCTAAACGTCTGGACACGTAAATATCCATACCCCCTTTGCCACCCGGTCGGTTCGATGCAAAAAATAAACGCGTTTTATCTGATGATAAAAAGGGGGTGATTTCACGATCAGCACTGTTGATGACAGGTCCCATATTCATCGGTTCACTCCACAGATTATCTTTTAATTTAAAACAAACAAATAAATCGCTGTTCCCATACCCTTGTTTGCGCTGCAATGAAAGTATCACCACATCTCCATCACGACTCATGCAAAGATTTACTTCCGGTGCAAAAGAATAAAAGTCCCGGATATAAATCGGCTCGGGAAAAGAAAACGAACCATTGGATTTTCGATCGACGGTCGAAAATCCATTGTACATCGAGCCATCGCGCATAAAGTGATTGATGATGACGAGCGTATTTTCAGTTGGGAAGAGAGAGCATACACTATTGGGCAATGCATTATTAATCGGAAATCCGGGTTGATACACATGATCAAAAGTTGTTGATTTTGTATCGGCAATCCAGATGTCCTGATTGACTTTGGACTGGATGGGATCCAAAACGGGCGTTAGGGCAATCTGAGAGTAGACCGATCGCAAGGTATCCATATAATCGGCTTCACTCAGGGTTTTTGAAATATCGATCTCTTCTTGTATGAGGGTACGGTTAAATTCCGGTGTTCCTACCCGTGTAAAATACAAAGTATTGCCGTCACGGGTAACTACAGGTGAGATTTCATCGTATTGACTGGAATTAATATGAGGTCCGAGCTTCTCTACATGATACTTGGTCTGCGCTGTAGCATGACAGATAAAAAAGAATAAAATCCATATTATACAACTCTTTTCCTGCTTTAAACCATCCATATGAACTCTCTTGAAACACGAACGCAAAGATAAGCAAGTAAGTATTTGTTATAAAAGTATTAATATAGTAAATACTAAAAACTTTATTCCGAAGTTTGTATGTTTAAGCAGAAATGACTAAAAAGATCATCGGCATATTGTTAATTCTTTTATGGCAAATCATCTTATTTTCTCAATCGGGTACCATCGATACATTGTCAGAATACTCAGATAGTTTATCAAAGCATATCCTGGTGACGAATGGTGACACGCTGTATATAACGGATCTGAACGATTTTGTCGTAACCACACCCCGTACGTTTAGTAACGACGATGAATTCAGACTTTATCTGAGATATCGGAGATGTGCGGTCGATGTATACCCATACGCAAAAGAAGCCGTTGACACGTATCGACGAATACAGGAAGAAACCCAGGATCTAAAAAAAGGTAAACGGAGGAAATACATTCGAAACCTGAATAAAGAATACAAGTCAGATTATAAAGAAACCTTTAAAAATATGACCCGCACACAAGGCAAAGTAATGATCAAAATGATCGAGCGGGAGCTCAATATGTCTTTTTATGATCTGATTAAAGAGGTTAAAGGTGGATTCACCGCTACGTATTGGAATGCATTGAGTAGTTTGTATGGTTATCATTTAAAAGACAAATATGAAGCAGGTGAAGAACCAATTTTAGATATGGTCCTGGACAATTACAACCTGGGACATAAATAAGTTTGTATTCGTTCATGAATCTAGACGACATGATTGGGACACAGGTCATTTGACACACAGTGGACGACTTTAGTTTTTATTTCTCTACAAAATCCAAGTCCTTTCCATAGGTCTCTTCCACACCTGCAGTCGCTATCATGGCAATGATCATGACCAGGATGGCCGATATAAGCGCCCCTTTGACATAATCATTCACCACATTTCTCCAATACTTAAACAATAAGATCAGGAGTGGCAACGATCCACGAACCATATTACTGATGGTAATGGTCGCGGTGGCACGCAAATTGGTTCCAAACTGTTCGATACCAAGAGTAAGATAAATTACATTTAGTCCTGCCCCGAATCCCAAGCCTCCAATGATGAAATAATAATAAGCTGCATTGCTGTGAGATTGAGTAAAAAATAAAACCAGGAATAAGACAAAAAGGCCTTCCAAGACCCATAATGCTTTTTTTCGGCTTCGCAGGCTTTCAGCCAGCCATCCCGCAAAATAATCTCCGGTCGCCATACCTATATAGAAAACCATGATGGCATTGCCCGGATGAATGCCCTCGATACCAAATGCTTTGCCAAACTGATCCGAGAAGGTAACAATCACTCCGATCACAAACCAAACCGGAACTCCAATCAAAATGCATCGGATGTATTTACTGAATCTGTTCCAATCATTGAAAAACATAAAAAAATTTCCCCGCGATAGATTTGCTGTGGCCGTTTGATGATAGAGATCGCTTTCTTTGACTCTCAATCGCATAATCAATAAGAACAGCCCCAGGATGCCCCCGATATAATAGCATATTCTCCAATCAAATAATTTACTGATAAAAAATGCAAAGACAGCCCCTAAGACCCCAAAGCCGGCAATCAGACCGGCAGCCTTACTGCGGTATTGAGCCGGCAACTGCTCGCTTACCAACGTGACTCCTGCACCCAACTCCCCTGCCAATCCAATACCCGCAATGAACCTAAGAAT
>CALMKY010000505.1 GCA_937867195.1 uncultured Saprospiraceae bacterium
TTCTGCGTGAATGGTCTGATTGGCCACGACATTCGACAAGACATGGCCATCTGAGATCACCGCAACCGAAGTTTCGTCACAGGAGGATTCTATCGCAAGAATATTGGTCACTGTATTTTATTGGGCGAATTACGCTAAATTGCCTGATATAGAAAAGATTAAATTTGCAACCATTCCGGATAACGTTAAAGTATTGACCAACCAACCTCATATATTGCTCCTGCTCGAAGATCATTTGTATGAATATACTGATCAGGAATTGTTGGATTACCAAACGCATTTATTTTCATCCAAAGTACAAAAACACACCACCATCGTTACGAATACAAGAAACTTCATTTTGCCTGAATCCGTTTTTGATCCTGATACAGCTTATGCCTGGATGAATCAAGAATTTCCAGAATTGACCAGTAATCCTGAACGATACCGTTCGGATTCATTGATACACAATTATGCCAAATGTTTGTATTATGTGCCGGATTGCGTGCATCAATTGCATCCGAAAGACATCCTTCATTTTTATACTTTATTAGAAAATTATAGTTATTCGTTTTTTGATCAATACGATGATGCTGTATGGTCTTTGAGAATAGATGACTATACCTATGTCATTCTCCGTCAAAATCGACGACTGCAAAATATCGCCTCCATCAAGACGGTTTCACCGGATGATAATTCATATTTCATTTTAAAACTCATCGAGAAATACTTTACAGAATCTGCTTTTATACATGTTTGGACGAATGAATCATCCCCATTGCATAGAGATATTTTAAGCAAATACATTCCATTTATACATTATTCTGATCTGAGCGAAAAGCAATTATTAACTGAAATTCTCCTGGCATCATGCGGATTATCTCGGGTAGCCTAAAAGGTCGCAGGCTGGATCCACCTGTTAAATCCAGGACCTGGCCCACCAGACCCACCACTGATTTTGCAAGAGAAGGGCTATTCAACATTTTACAGAATCGACTGGATTTCGAAGGATTGCATGCACTTGATTTATTTGGAGGCAGCGGTTCGCATAGCTTTGAATTAATTAGCCGGGGCTGTCAGGATGTTACCTACGTCGATTTATTTAAAGGATGCATTGATTTTGTAAAAGCAAAAGCAAAGGAGTGGAATATCGAAGATCAGATTCACATTGTGCAAGACGATGTTTTGAAATATATCCAAAGAGGTGGGCACTCATATCATTATATTTTTGCAGGTCCTCCTTACCCACTCAAAGAACTCAATCAAATTCCGCGTTTGATATTTGACCATGATCTTTTAACAGAGGATGGATTATTTGTGATTGAACACAATTTTCATCATGATTTTACCAGGTTAAAGGAGTTTGTGGAACAAAGATCGTATGGGCAGACTCAATTTTCATTTTTTAAGAAAGTGAAGCAAATGCAGTCTTCACCCCATTGATTTATTTTTTACTTAAAGCGAGTGTGGCGGCTTTCACTTCGGGTAAGCTGGCGATCTCATTTTTTTCCCAAAGTGTAAACTTTTTATTTGCAAGCAATAGTTCTTTTGCAATTGAATTTTTTATGACTGCTTTCTGTGAGGCCGTCAATCTTCGGGGATTTAAGGGAATAGATTGAATTAATTTTCTTTCCTGATCCTGGCTTAATTTGTCGATGGACGAATTTAATTTGCCGGTCGCCTTCAGAAACAATATACCCTTGGAAAGTTGGTTTTCGATTTGAGATTGGTTATCGATTTCCTGATTGGCGGCCTTGTTTATTTTAATATCGGGTATGATCGATGCAGAGTAGGGCAGTGGTGTACCATCCGTTTTGAAGAATTTTTTATTCTTATCCAGATGGACACCTGAGTAATCCACTGTTCGTCCGGAAGGCAGATAAAACCGTGCAACGGATAATCGGAGAGCGGCACCGTTCGATAACATATATTGCTCTTGTACCAGGCCTTTACCATACGATGGCGTGCCGACGAGGATGGCGCGATTGAGATCTTGTAAAGCACCTGCAAAGACTTCGCTGGCAGAAGCCGAATGCTCATTGATGATGACTGCGATCTTTCCAATAGCATTAAGCTGTCTTCCGTCTGTCTTGTATTCAGCTTTTCGTACGGTTCGGCCTACGGTGGTAGCGAGTAAGATATTTTTATCCGTGAAGAGTTGATTGAGCATGCGGCTACATTCTTCCATGTATCCACCTGCATTATCCCGGAGATCAAAAATAAAATCCCTTATATTTTTTTTATTATACAGGGAGTCAATGGCGGTGATAAACTCATCATACGTATTGTCTCCGAAACTGCGGATACGGATATAACCGATTTCGGTTGGCAGGATCAACACAGGTTCTACGGTTGACCGGATACCTACATCCACTCTTTGCAATCGAATGGATATGGACTGATGGATTGGTTTGATGACCTGCAAATTCAGAATGGTATCCATCCATTGATTAAAGGAATTCTGAGTAATCGATTTGGAATTCATGGTTTTCAATTGATCTCCTATTTCGAGTTTACTCATGGCAGCAGGTGAATTGGCTGTGATGTGCTGAACAATCCAGGAATTTTTATCTAGTATCGCATGAAAACCATATGCTTCCGTGAAGGATTTTAATGAATCCTGGGGCTGGTGATGGGAGGGAAGATAGACAGAGAAAGGATCCAACTCATGAACTAAGGATACGATGGCCTCCTCTGAAAGATGATTGATATTGATGGAATCAACATAGC
>CALMKY010000506.1 GCA_937867195.1 uncultured Saprospiraceae bacterium
TGCTCACGTCGGGCGCCCAGAAGCGCCTGGTGTGGAACGACCTCGGTGACCTCCAGCCCGGCCAGGCGCTGACCATCACCTACCGCTCCACGCCGCAGCCCGCGGTCGTCGGCAACGCCGGCGTCGGCGCGTCGGTGGCGCAGACGAACACCGCCGTCGCCGACGGCGTCGACGCGACCGACGAGCCGGGCAACGCCACCGGTCCCTACGGCAACCGCCCCGGCAGCGCGAGCACGCACATCGACTCGGCCGACGTCCGGATCGTGAAGTCGCACACGGGATCCCCCGTCGCGGGCGCCACCTTCACCTGGTCGCTGACGGTCAGCAACCTCGGTCCCGACCGCGCCGTCGGGCCGTTCGCTGTCACCGACACCATCGCCTCTCCGCAGACCCTCGTGTCGGCGTCGGGCACCGGCTGGAGCTGCACGGTCGTCGGCCAGGCGCTGAGCTGCCAGCGCACGAACGCCGCCGACACGCTGGCCTCGGGCGCGTCGTTCCCGGTGATCTCGGTCAACGTGACGACGCCGGCCAAGGCAAACATCCACCAACTTAGTTCGATCCGGTAAGCAAAATCCTGCAACCATCGATGCATCGTATACCAACTCAGCGGAACCGCAATTACAAAAGCGATCAAGACTAATCTTACAAAATCTTTTGACAATAATGTTATTAGGTTACTGACACCAGCACCCAGGACTTTCCTTACTCCTAATTCCTTGGTTCTTTGCTCTGCAATGAAAGAAGCTAAGCCAAATAGACCCAGGCATGCAATCAAAACAGCCAACACAGAAAAGGCCAGTGCTATTTTGCCAATTCTTTGTTCGCCGCGATACATTTCATCAAACGAATCATCCAGGAATCGATAGGTGAATGGTGCTCCTTTGGACATCGATCTCCATTTATTCTCCACTTGATTTACGAGTGATTTAGCATTTACCGCACTTATTTTAAATCCTAAGGAATAGCCCGGGTTTCCCAAGAAAAAAGCCAGAGGGCCGACTTTTTGTCTAAGCGATTCAAAATTAAAATTCTTTACTACCCCGATCACATTGTATCTAATCGGGTTGGATTTTGCGTCAAATCCATAAATGCCTTGCTCGAGGGTCTTGTCCTGATACCCGAAAAGTCTTACGGCCTCTTCATTTAATATGACCGCGGTGGTATCTGTTTTCATTTCCTTATTAAAGTTTCTTCCTTGTATGATCTCCATTCCTAAGGTGGGTATATAATTTTCATCGACGCTCCAAGTTTGCAAATCGAGTCCATTATTTACATCGGGTACTGCTGATTTAAAGTAGGTATTATCATTGTGTGAACTGTTATTGACCGGAAGGAACGTAGTATACGTACTCATCTGAACCCCTGCAAAGGAAGACACTTCGTCTTTAAATGATTTTAAAGAAGAACCGAGTGCCTGAGTGCCATCTATAATTAAAACCTGGTCTTTATTAAAGCCAATTTTAGTATTTTGAATAAAATTCAATTGTTTATAAACGACTATGGATCCCACGATTAACAGGATCGATGTAATGAATTGGAATACTACCAGGTAGGATCTAAAGTGGTCCTTAACTCCGGATGTTTGGATTTTGCTTTTCAATACAGCTATGGGTTTAAAGGCAGAAAGAAAAAAAGCGGGATATAAACCTGCCAGGGCACCTACGATCAATGGTAAGATAATATATCCTATAACCCATTTATAATTGAATAATTCTTTGATGGTGTAATTTTTAGCTGCAATATCATTAAAGGTGTGAAGTAAAGCGATGGCCAATGCAATACCAAAGACTGTAGAAATAAATGCCATCAAAACGGATTCTGATAAAAACTGGTAGATTAAACTTGATTTACCGGTACCCAATACTTTTCTTACGCCCACTTCCTTTGCCCGGTTGGCTGAACGAGCTGTTGCCAGATTCATAAAATTTATGCAAGCAATCAATAAGATAAATAATGCCACTGCACTGAAAATATAGATGTATTGAATATTTCCATTGGGGCCGAGTTCAGCTACTTTATTAGAATGAAGGTGGATGCTCTTCATAGGTGTCAAGCTGTAATTTAAATGATTACCATTGGCTTCAAATTGATCCAGCGATTTGACATCCATGAACTGAGCAGCCTGTGGAATGGCATATTTTACAACCATATCCCTGAATTTTGGGTCTATGTCTTTTTTTGTAATCCCCGGTTTAACTTTCACATAAGTCACCAAATTATTACTCAACCAATTTCCAAATCCATACCCGGAATTTTTCATTGTAAAAAGCATATCAAATTGAAAATGGGTATTCCGGGGCAGGTCTTTCATGATAGCGGATACCGTATAAAACTTGGGATCGTCGTCTGTTTCAAGCGTCTTACCAATGATGTCCGCGTATAATAAAGAACCAAAGTATTTTTTGGCCATAGATTCGGATATCAATACTTTATCTTTCCCTTCCAAAGGCTTGTATTTCTCACCGGCAATAATTTCAAATGGAAATACTTCCAAGAGGGTGCTGTCTGCAAAGGCAATATTGCCCATTTTACCTTCTCGTATAAATTCATTTCCTTTTTTTATAAGTTTCGGACCCTGTTGTAGAAATCTTACATATTGCTCTACCTGAGGATAATCTTTCACTAAGGTAGGCCCTATCGGATCACTGCAACATGCCAAGATCAATGCATTGCCCCCAAATTTGAGATCCCCATCTACCCGATAGATCCGGTCGCTGTCTTTAATCCAGTCATCATAGCTGAGTTCATCCAATATATAATGAGTAATGAGAATAAAGGAAGCCAACCCAATGGCCAAACCTGAAATATTAAGCAAAGAATAAAGACGATTCTTTTTAATGGACCTCCAGGAAGTGAGAAGATAATTTTTAATCATATGGATTGGATTCAATGACTTTATTTAAGCAAAAAACGATTGGACGGTACGGGATGTCAATACCGGGGCCAAGGAATCGTTAAACCAGTATATTCTCCATCACCGTCCTTCCATCCAACATTCTTACGATCCTGTGAGAATATCGTGCATCGTGCTCAGAGTGCGTCACCATTATCACAGATGTACCTTGTTCGTTGAGATCTGTCAGCATCTGCATGACTTCATTACCATTGGATGAGTCAAGATTACCGGTCGGCTCATCCGCGAGTATGAGCTTAGGCTTATTGACGACAGCCCGGGCAACTGCTACCCGTTGTTGTTGACCGCCGGACAATTGCTGTGGGAAGTGATTTCGACGATGCATGATTTGCATTTTATCGAGTACTTCTTCTACCCTTCTCTTTCTTTCATCTGATTTTACACCCGTATAGATTAAAGGCAATTCTACATTTTCAAAAACGCTCAGTTCATCAATCAGGTTGAATGACTGAAATACGAAGCCAATGTTGTGTTTGCGTAAATCAGCTCTTTTTCTCTCATTAAACTTTGAGACTTCAATGCCATCGAAAAGGTAAGATCCACCATCCATGTCATCCAGCAATCCAAGGATGTTGAGCAGAGTAGATTTACCACATCCGGATGGCCCCATAATGGCTACAAACTCTCCGTCTTTTACCTCAAAAGAAACTTTGTTGAGCGCCATGGTTTCGACTTCTTCTGTACGATATGTTTTTTCTAAGTCGGTAATTTTTATCATTGTTGTTTAAATTTTAAGTGAAGTTAGCCGTGAGATTTCAACAATCAGATAGGTTCACTTCTTTGATTTGAAATTTTATTTTATTGTTATTAAGTTTTAGTTAGATTCAGTCAATATTTAATTTTTAAGCTGTTGGCTCATGGCCGAAAGCACTCTGCTGCTATTTCACCAATACCAATTCCTCCATTTTACCATAGGTATCATAACTATTGGTTACTACTTTATCTCCTGGTTTCAACCCGCTCAATACTTCGTATGAGTTTGGATTTTGTCTGCCCAATGTAATATCTTGTTTAAAAGCCATGGTACCGGCATCATTCACTTTAAATATCCAATTGCCTCCCGTGGTCTGAAAAAAACCACCTTTCGGAACCAGTACGACGACGGATTCGTCTCCCAGGGCAAGTCCCACCTGAAGGGTTTGTCCACGTCGAATGCCTTTCGGCACTTCGCCTTCAAATTCCATATCCACCTGGAATCTTCCATTGGTCACCTGGGTATATACCTTCTTTATTTTTAAAAAATATTGTTTACCGGAAAAAGTAAAATCCCCCTGAAGGCCAGTAAATATTCTACTGATATAATGCTCGTCGATATCTGCTCTTACTTTAAATCCACTGAGAACATCGATTTGGCCGAGCCGGTCTCCTTTTTGTTTTGTCTGACCATACTCTGCATCGAGTGAGGTAAGTTGTCCATCCACAGGTGCTCGTACAATC
>CALMKY010000507.1 GCA_937867195.1 uncultured Saprospiraceae bacterium
CGGATAGCTGCAATCCTGTCTTGATATAGGTTTGTTTACCTATTTGCAACCGATAGGCATATATTGCACTTAATTTATTGGTTTTATAAATACCATGTCCCTGGTCATCACTGAGTACTGAAATACCGATACCACTGTTATAATCTTCAAAAAATTGATCGTAGGATAATGCATATGTACGATATGCTTGTGAAATACCCGGCCACTGATTCCGATAATTTATTGCATACCTGGGACTGTTGGTATTGCCTGCAAACGCAGGGTTCAGCAAAATGGGAGAAGAATAAAATTGACTTAATACCGGATCTTGGGCAAGTAATTTATTGACACCAAATAAGAATAGAATCGTTATATAAAGTTTATTCTTCAATTTTGATTACAAGGTCTTAACGAAATTTCGTTTTAAAAACATATAAATATAACTTTAACTTTGAAAAATCAATGATACGGGCTTTTTGCATTCTTTGTTTTTTGATTTTATACAGCTCATTTACTGACATCCATTTTATTGTTCCAAACACGACCCCTTCATTATTGGCGGATGGCGAGATATATAAAATCAGCGTCGACCAAACAGGAGTCTTTAAAATCGATTATAATTTCTTAAAAAATGATCTTGGAGTACTCAATCTTGAAAACAAAGATCCTCGCAACATACAGCTTCTTTCTTATGGTGGTGGTATGTTACCCGAATTGGTTGCACCTCAAAGTGAACATGGGATCCAGGAAGTAAGCATTTTTATTGAAGGTGAATCAGATGGTAGATTGGATGCCAAGGATTACATTTTGTTTTATTCTAAGGGACCGGATCAATCGTATTGGAGCGAAGCGGATCAAATGATGCTGATAAAGAAAAACCTGTATGCGCGCTCAGCCAATTATTTCATCAAATTTGGTAACAAAGCAGGCAACCGAATCAAGAATGTAACCAATTCAATTCCTATCCCGGCTACTGTCATCAATTCATATGTCAAAGTGCAGCATCTCGAAGACGAAAAGGTAAACCTGTTATCTGGCCGCACAGTGACCTATGGCAGTGGAAAAGAATGGTACGGCGATTATTTTAAGACAATCCGGACCAAAGAGTATACATCATCATTCAATTTTGGAAATGCCATACCAGGCAGTCCCGCAAAAATAAAAATTGCTTTTGCAGGCAGATCCGATAGTTATACTCAATTATTAGTACAAACCAATGGGCTAACCAATAGCCTCGATATCCGGAATACCAATACCGGCGATGTCGAAGACGATATTGCACGTGAATCAAAAGGACTCTTTTCCTTTTCCATCGGTAATAACAATAAAATTTCACTGGATTATCCCATGGTAAGCAATCCCAGCGAAGGATGGCTAAACTATATAACACTGAATTCATATCACAATCTGGCTGTTGAATCCAAACCGTTTACTTTTTTTAATCCGGACAGCCGCAATCAAAACCATCGTTTTCAAATCAGCAATTTTAATGAAAACAGTGTGGTATGGAATGTTACCAATGCATCTGACCCACAATCATTACAGGTTCAAAATACAAATGGCAAAGGAAGTTTTGACCGGAATGCAACCAATGTCGTGGAATCCTTTGCCGTATTCGATAAATCCAATCTGTCCTCGCCAACCAAAGGCGAAAGAATTATGAATCAGGATTTATTGAGTAATCTAAATGCGGAAGCGATCATCCTATTTCGAAAAGATCCTAAAAATCCAGGTCTTGATTTTACGAATGCTGCCAAGAACTTATGCAATTGGAGAGTATTGCATTCTAAAGTCAAAACGGTCGTCATACCGGTTGATCAGGTGTTTAATGAATTTAGTGCCGGCCAGGAAGACCCAACGGCGATCCGCAATTTTGCCAGGTCGCAATGGTTGATTAATCCTGCATTCAAATATCTTACGTTGTTTGGGGATGGTACGTATGATTACCTGCAGCATTATCCAAGAGAGGTCACCGAAAATATAATACCCGTGTATGAGACAAATGAATCTCTTAATCCCATTTATGCTTTCCCCAGCGATGATTACTATGGTCTCTTGGAGGTCAATGAAGGTGGAAGCGATCTGGAAGGTGATCTGGACATAGCAATAGGCAGAATAAGTGTACGCAATGCTGATGAAGCCAATACCCTGGTAGATAAAATTATCAATTACGATAAAAACATCAAGACACCCGGAGATTGGAAAAACAGGATAGTCTTTGCTGCAGATGATGAAGATTCCAATCAACATTTGAATCAATCCGAAAGAATTTCAAGTGCTTTGGATCATATCGCTCCGGTATACAATGTCCAGAAAATTTATCTGGATGCTTTTAAACAAGAGATCGGTGCTGGCGGACAAATAATTCCCGCAGCCACTCAGGCATTAGACAAAAGTATTTTCCTGGGGACGTTGATATTTAATTATCTCGGACATGGTGGACCAAAAGGACTTTCGCAAGAAGGGTTGCTTCGATTGGAAAATGTGCAATCCTGGTCTAATGAAGATCGATTACCTCTCGTGATTACTGCTACGTGCTCCTTTGCACCATATGACGATCCGAATGTATTGAGTGCAGGCGAACAATTATTCAGGAGTCCATACGGAGGAGCTATTGCATTACTGACGACTGTTCGCAATGTATATTCTTCTGCAAATGAAGCGCTTACCTCTTCGGTCTTTGACCATCTTTTTGATCGAGACAAAAACAACCAGGTATTGACCCTCGGTGAGATCATGCGAAGCGCTAAGAACTCCATCCATGGCTCCGATAGGTCAAATGCAAGAAAGTTTACATTGTTGGGAGATCCTACCCAAAGATTGGCTATCCCAAGTTATAAAGTCGCAACAACTGAAATCAACCATACGAAAGTAACAACCACTTCCATCGATACTATTAAATCGTTGCAGTTATTGGAGGTCAAGGGGCAAATCGTAGATAGCAAAAATCAAAAACTAAATCAGTTTAAGGGAAACGTCAGCATAACCCTGTACGATAAAAAATCTACAGTCAAAACACTTGGCCAGGATCCGGATTCTTATCAGACGTCTTTTCAAATGCTTAATTCAATCTTGTTTAAAGGCAATGCCTTGGTGCAGGAGGGTGAATTCCAAATTAAATTCGTGGTACCGAAAGACATTGATTACAATTATGGCCGGGGAAAGATCAGTTACTTTGCAGTAAGCAATGATAGCCTGGAAGCAGATGGCGATTATGAAAATATAATCATCGGTGGATCGCAGCCCTTACTTCAGGATAACCAGGGACCCACGATCCAACCTTTTATCAATGATTTTTCATTTAAGGACGGAGGCCAAACGCATGCGAATCCTTTATTGTTGATTTCTTTATTTGATGAAAATGGCATCAATGCAACCGGAAATAGCATAGGTCATGATTTAGTAGCCACGTTAGATGGTAAAAAGCAATATGTACTCAATTCGTTTTATGAATCAAAGCAAGGCGATTATAAATTTGGGCAGGTTACATTTCCCTTCAACGGACTGATGACGGGACCGCATACAGTACATATCAAAGCATGGGATGTGGCAAATAATAGTGGTGAGGCAGATATTCATTTTATCGTCGTTGACCCTAAGGAAAAACCATCCATCCTCAACTTATCCGTATTCCCCAATCCGGCGGGAAATACGGTCCACGTCAATATGGTTCATAGCTTGGGTATTCTCAACAATGCAAGATACGATCTATATATATATGACGTATCAGGTAAATTAATGTATAAGACAACCGATGCATTGACTCCGTCAGCTGTAACGTCAACCCTAATTTCTTTGCCCGGAAATATGATAAGTGGAATCTATGTACTGGCCGTGGAATTATGGGATGCTGGCAAACGGTTGGATGTGAAGTCAACAAAATTATTAAGAATACCTTAAGGGTTTCTTTGTAATATTTTGGCTCTTAAAGCATTAAAGAGGTATTCGTATATTTGCAAACAATTTTTAAATAAAAATATATTATACTCCTGCAATAATGAGAAAATTAGCAACCAACTTTCTGTACTTACTTATACTTTCTTGTTTTAATTATACGATGTCCGCTCAATGTATTTATGATCCGGCATGTAAATGCCAGCGCGATGCTATTACCGGTAAAGAATGCATCAACACGATCGTGACCGCTGTACCTTTTTTGAGAATTACTCCGGATTCTCGTCAGGGTGGAATGGGTGATGCAGGCATTGCCGTAGCAGGTGACGCGGGATCATTGGCTGTCAATTCTTCCTTATTGGCATTTGCAGATAAAAACAAATCTCTTTCTGCTACGTATTCACCATGGTTGAGAGCATTGGGGCTTACCGATGTGTACATGGCCCATGTAGCCGGTTATACTAAGATCGGTGATCAACAGGCAATCGGTGGAAGTCTTCGATATTTTTCATTGGGTAATATTGATTATACGGATGAAAATGGATCTCCCTTGGGATCCGGCAAGCCAAATGAATTGGAGCTATTGGGATCCTATTCCCGAAAATTAAGTGATGAACTATCTGCTGGGGTCAATTTAAAATTTATCTATTCATTCCTTGCTTCTGATCTTACCATTGGAGGGAATGTAATCAAACCCGGAATCGGTGGAGCTACCGACATCAGCTTTAGTTATCTTCATAAAACCGGTGAAAACTTTTTAAGGGCAGGTCTTGTATTGAGTAATTTAGGGACAAAAATTTCTTATACCAAGACAAATCAGGAATACATTCCTGCCAACCTGGGAATTGGCGTGGGTTACACCTGGAATTTTGACGAATACAATCAGCTCACACTGACCGGAGATATAAATAAGCTGATGGTACCCACCCCCATCGCCGGAAATAGTCCGGAGTATGACAAGAATAAAGACGGGATTCCGGATTATAAGCAATACAATGTGGTTTCTTCCTGGTTTAAATCTTTTGGGGACGCTCCCAACGGATTTAAAGAAGAGCTCAAAGAGCTTACCTATTCGGTCGGAGTTGAATACTGGTACAACAAGCAATTTGCCATGCGTACCGGCTATTTTTATGAAAAT
>CALMKY010000508.1 GCA_937867195.1 uncultured Saprospiraceae bacterium
GAGCATGAGTGGTTACTCCGTAAAAAACAACATTCACATCTCAAGTGGCAACACTTATGCTATTGCTGCCTAATCTTAGAGATTAGACCGGCTTTATGCCGCCAATTTGATACCTAATACAGAATTGTGCCGCATTCAAACCCATCCTTCGGGATGCTTAGGTTAGTCAGATCATGACGTCACCGATGATCTGATGAAATAAAGGAGACATGGTGCAGATATGGGAGTGTTTCTATCCTACCCTGTTACCAAGATTAAACTGGAAGACTAAACATGTAGAAAGCTGATGAGACCTTTGTCCGGACGGGAGTTCGAATCTCCCCAGCTCCACCAATGTATTAATCAATTGAATTATATAAATGGCGATATCGGTTTAATTTTAAAAGATAAAGCATCCTGTTCGCCGTGTGTCAGATATTACTTCTTTTAAAATGTCAAATGTCATGTCGGTTGTTTTAATGCATTCTGTCATACCAATTTTTACTTTCTTCTTTTGTGGAGGAAATCGAGATAGTACTCCTACCCAAACTGTTACCTCATCTGAAAATATCCAAGCAAAAGAATATCGATTGAGTGATCAAATTGCCTGGTCTGATGAATTCAATCTCCATGGAGCTCCTGACGAAAAGATATGGGGGTTTGATCTGGGCGGCAACGGATGGGGTAATAATGAGAAAGAAGTCTATACGAAGGACCTCAAGAATGCAAAAGTAAAAAATGGTTGTCTTTACATTACAGCATTATATGATGCAAAAAATAAGAGTTATACATCCGCCAGGTTAAAAACAAAAGGCAACAAAGATTTTCTATATGGCAAGATTGAAGTACGTGCTAAATTACCAAAAGGGAAAGGAACCTGGCCCGCCATCTGGGCTTTGGCAAGCCAGTCAAATTATGGCACTGGTTTATGGCCGGACAATGGCGAGATCGATATCATGGAACACGTAGGCTTTGACCAGGGCCGCATTCACCATAATATCCATACCAAGGCATTCAATCATATACTGGGCACCAACAAAGGAAATAACCGATTGGTAGGTAACGTCTCGGATTCATTTCATGTGTATTCACTTGAATGGCTACCCAATCGAATCACCATGCTAATCGATGGACAAAAGAATTTCGAATTTATCAGAGAGGATTGGTATACCTGGGAAGAATGGCCGTTTGACAAACCAGAACATTTATTACTCAACGTGGCCATTGGGGGGAATTGGGGTGGTAAACAGGGAATCGATGATCGTATATTTCCTCAGGCTATGATCGTAGACTATGTCAGATATTATGAGGCAGTTAAAAAATAAAAAACATCTTGCTGTATAATCATTTCCCAAAAGGACTGTGCATCCAATCCATATCTCCTGATTTAAACACCCAAAATAATAATGTAATCGATAAGGGTATGATGAATGATATCCACAGAATAGGATAATACCATTTACCAACATTTGCATATTCGAGTCTGTCAGAGATCCAGGAAATCATCATGATGACAAAAACGATCATGGCAACGCCTAAAGAAATCAGCAATGCGCTATAATCATTGATCATCCAAAGGACTGTGTAGACAATGGCCTGGACCAGTACGATGCCAATAAAAACCTGACGATTCATTTACAAAATTTACTCTGCAAAAGTAAAAGGATCACGAAAAGTTTTATAACTTGGAATGTATACCGCCACAAATTATGAAAATACAATTGAATTTAACCGCCTTGTGGATCTTATTCATCACGATTCTACTTACAAATTGTAAAGAGCCGGGTCCTGTGAACGCCTATACCCCACCATCGTTGGATGGTACTATTGATTCTATTTTACTAAATAATTTAGTGCATACATGGTATCCAAAAGCCATCGATTCAGTGTATGGAGGCTATCTTTCAGCTTTTGACAGCTCATTTAATGCGGTGGGCAATCAGGACAAAATGATTGTTTCCCAAGCCCGGCACCTCTGGAATAATTCAAAAGCCGCACTCCATTTTCCCAATGACCGACCCTATAGAGCTTTTGCCCATCATGGTTTTCAATTTCTTCATGATAAAATGTGGGATCACATCCATGGTGGTTTTTTCCAACTGGTCAATCGAGCCGGCGCTCCTAAGCCGGATAGTAATAAAACGGCGTATGGAAATGCTTTTGGTTTATATGCAATATCCGCGTACTATTTAATGTCTCATGACAGCGCTGCACTCGACCTTGCTAAACAGTCCTTTCTTTGGTTAGAACAACACAGTCATGATCCAAAATACAAAGGATATTTTCAACATCTTACATACAATGGAGATATTATCCAAAGAGATCCTACCATACCGAGTACGGCGGAAACTGGGTATAAGGATCAAAACAGTTCAATCCACCTGCTGGAGGCGATCACGGAGCTGTACAAAGCCTGGCCTGATCCACTTGTCAAGACGAGATTGTTGGAGATGCTTTATCTCATTCGGGATAAAGAAGTGAATAATAAAGGAAACCTGGTTCTATTCTTTACACCCGATTGGAAACCGGTCTCCTTTCGTGATTCGTCAGAAGAGTGTATCAAAAAACATCACAACCTAGATCATGTATCGTTTGGCCACGATATTGAAACAGCTTATCTGCTCATGGAAGCTTCTGAAATTGCAGGATTAGAAAACGATTCGGTCACAAATAAAAAAGCAAAGTACATGGCAGATCAAACGATTCGATATGGATGGGATGACAAAATGGATGGATTCTATGATGCAGGCTATTACTACAAAGGTGCCGATACCATCACGATCATCAATAAAAGCAAAAATTGGTGGACAGAAGCCGAAGGACTCAATACATTATTGATTCTGTCAAAAATGTACCCCAAGGATCCCATGAATTATTATAATCTGTTTTTAAAACAGTGGAAATATATAGACAGGTATCTCATCGATCACAAATATGGTGAGTGGTTTGACTTTGGCTTAGACAATAATCCTGAAGCTTCAAGCCATTTGAAAGGACATATCTGGAAAGCAGGATATCATCAGTATAGAGCATTGGAAAATTGCGTGACCAATCTTAGAAAAAATTAAACACAATTCAACGTAGGGATTTACGAATTAAGACAAAACGAGATAGGCACAACATCTTTGGACGATTTAGCAATTTGATGATGTGGATCCGGGTTAACAATCAATCATTTTATTGATTGAAAGAAGTCTATTTCTAGGCTCAATAGTAAATGTCAAGTCCCTCAGCGAAAGATATATCGTCATTTCTTCGTATAACGTATACGACATATGCGTAAATAATTTTTTTTATTAGGTTTCCAAATCACTTAAGTCCTTGATACTAAACAAACTTACACAAACATTTTAATCTCTTTAACATCTATAAATAGGGTCTGATAGTTGACTCAAAATGTTTGATAAGTAAAAATTCTTATAGTTTTGCGGCGTTTTTCCAAAAAACATACACCTCATTCATGGGTAAAAAATTATTAATCGTAGAATCACCTTCCAAGGCAAAGACCATAGAAAAATATCTGGGTGAAGACTACCAAGTAAAATCAAGTTTTGGTCATGTCCGCGATTTAGAGAAAGGGAAAAAAGGCATTGATATTGCCAATGACTTTCAACCCAATTATATCGTAAGTCCCGAAAAACAAAAAGTTGTAAAAGAGTTACGAGATACGGCAAAGAAAGCAGCAGAAGTTTGGCTTGCGACAGACGAAGATCGTGAAGGTGAAGCCATCGCTTGGCATCTCTGCGAAGTATTGGACCTCGACCCCAAAAACACAAAACGAATCGTATTCCATGAGATTACCAAACCCGCAATACAGGAAGCAGTAAAGAACCCACGTAAAGTAGACCTCGATCTGGTCAATGCTCAACAAGCCCGAAGAGTTCTGGATCGATTAGTTGGCTTTGAATTATCAGAATTACTTTGGCGAAAAGTAAAAAACAATCTTTCTGCGGGTCGAGTACAATCTGTAGCCGTCAAACTGATCGTAGAGCGTGAAAGAGAAATTCGGTCATTTGATATCACACCTTTTTTTAAGGTATCCGCTGTTTTCACTGTTAAAGATGAAGAGGGTCGATCATATAATATAAAAGCAGAAAGACCGGATCGCTTCGATGCAGAAAAAGATGCACGCACTTTTCTTGAAGCTTGCAGTAAGGCAGCATTTAATATTCTGTCGATTGATGTAAAACCATTGCGACGCAAACCGGCTGCTCCATTTACTACATCTACATTACAACAAGAAGCTTCCCGAAAACTTGGATTCGGGGTATCCAGGACGATGATTACCGCCCAGCGATTGTATGAACAAGGTTTGATTACCTATATGCGTACAGACTCAACTGCATTAAGTGCCACTGCAGTGAATCAAATCGTAAGCGAAATAGAGAAAAACTACGGATCTCAGTACGTCGAGACCCGGGTCTATAAAAGCAAAACCGCCAATGCACAGGAAGCACACGAAGCGATCAGACCATCTTATATCGACAGACAAGAAGTTTCTGCTATCCGTGATGAGCAAAGACTGTATGAATTGATATGGAAACGTGCAATCGCTTCTCAGATGGCCGATGCACAATTAGAGAAAACAATAGTAAAAATCGGAATCTCTACCCTGCCGTCTGATTATCTCCAGGCAGAAGGTGAGATCATTAAATTTGACGGGTTCCTAAAAGTCTATCTTGAATCGGATGATGATGAAGAAGATGCACACGACGAATCCATACTTCCACCCTTGCACGTAGGTCAATCTATGAATCTTAAGAAGATGGATGCCGTGCAGCGATTTACCCGTCCACCGGCCCGGTATACTGAAGCAAGCCTTGTAAAAAAACTGGAAGAGTTGGGTATTGGAAGACCTTCAACCTATGCACCGACGATTACTAAAATTATGGAAGCGGGTCGCGGGTACGTGGTCAAAGAACTCCGAGAAGGTAACGAAAGAAAATTCCAGGTGCTTACATTAGAAAACGGAAAAATAACAGAGTATATTGACAGTGAAATCACGGGTGCCTCTAAGAATAATCTATTCCCTACCGATATGGGGATGCTGGTGGTAGATTATCTCAGCAAAAACTTTGATGACATTATGAATTACAGTTTCACTGCAGAGATCGAAAAAGAATTTGATGTCATTGCGGAAGGTCAAATGGAATGGCATAAGATGATCGGAGATTTTTACAATCCATTTCATAAAAAGTTAGAGGATACCATCAACAATACACCGCGCGAAAGTGGTAAAAGAATCCTGGGTAAAGATCCTAAAACCGGGTATTCTGTTTTTGTACGGATGGCTCGATTCGGTCCGGTAGTTCAAATTGGAGATCTGGATGAATTAAAAGAAAATGAAAAACCTGAGTTTGCCAATCTGAAACCGGGTCAGTCCATGGAAAACATATCGTATGAAGATGCCATAGAATTATTCAAATTACCCCGGGCGCTCGGCGATTTTGAAGGAAAGGAGATTATCATTGGCCAGGGTCGTTTTGGACCTTATGTAAAATACGACGAAGGATTTGTTTCGATACCACGAGGTGAAGACCCACTGGCCATCACATATGAAAGAGCCGTGGAACTTATCAATGAAAAACGAGCTGCAGACGCACCGATAGCAACTTATAAAGGAATCGGCATTACGAAAGGAAAAGGTCGATTTGGTCCATATTTAAAATGGGGTGAGCTTTTTGCCAATGTTCCCATAAAAATAAATTTTGATACCCTCGATGCTAAGACGGCTATTGAGATGATACAAGCCAAGGAAGAAAAAGAAGCTAAACGATATATCTCTCAATGGCCGGAAGAAAAATTGAGCGTTCAAAATGGCCGATGGGGTCCGATCATGGTGCTAGGAAAAAAATGGTATAACTTTCCAAAAGATAAAGATGGGAAACGTATCTCGCTGGAAGAAGCTGCCGGATATACCCTCGAACAGGTAAAAGCATTGATCGAGGCCAGTGACCCTACTGCATTTGCTAAGAAAACAAAAGGTAAAAAGTCAACTGAAACCAAATCAGAAGAATCAAAATCAGCATCAAAAAAGACGTCTTCTAAAAAACTGACAGCTGTGAAAAAAACTACATCAGCTAAAAAGACAAGCTCTGTTAAAATTATCAAGAAAAGTGCGGCCAAAACCTGATTGATCAGGATAGTTGATTATGAATCATCAATCATCCCATCGAATCATTAAAATCCAACCATCGATTTTTAGATATCCATAACAGCAGGAGCAAGCCTTACGATCAATCCATCTATATCTTCGTTTATTTTGATCTGGCATCCGAGTCTGCTGTTTTGCTCTACAAAAAAAGCCTGGTCGAGCATGGCAATCTCATCGGCTGATGGTTCGTGCAGTTTGTGATTACTTTCGATGTATACCTGGCAGGTTGCACAGAGTGCCATTCCTCCACAAGTACCTTCTACGGGCAATCCTTCAGCTTTCGAAATTTCCATCAGATTTAATCCCATATCGGTAGGCACGAGGATATCATGAGGAATGTTCTCACGATCTATAATATGAATTGTAACTTCCGGCATTGCAACGTACTTTACGTTTTACTCAACAAAAGAATGAGTAAATTTTTATGATTGCAATATTATGTGATTTATTCAAAGAAAGGCACACCAGGTTGTGCATATTTCTTTAAAGCCTCTTCATTGATATCGACTCCCAATCCAGGCTTATTGGACACTGGTAAGAATCCTTTATCAACAAAATCACCTTCAAATCGAACGATTTCTCTCCACATTGGGTCTTTGTGAAAATAAATTTGCCATTCCATAATAAGGAAGTTAGGTACGGTGGCACATACATGTGCACATGCCATTGCCCCTATATAAGAAGCTACCATATGAGGAGCAAAGGGTACGTAATAAAGATTGGCAAGATTAGCAATCCGTTGGCCTTCCCCAAGTCCCCCGCATTTTTGTAAATCCGGCATAATGATATCGAAGGCTCCGATTTCTAATCCTTTTCTAAATCCATGAGCCAGGTAGAAATTTTCACCTCCGCAGATCGGCGTTGAAGTTGAATCTGCTATTTTTTTGTATGCATCGATGTTCTCCGCCGGAACCGGTTCTTCCAACCACAACAAGTTGAGTGGTTCAAATAATTTGGCTACGTGTTCACCGGTCACGGCATCATATCGCCCATGCATATCCACACAAATATCAATATTGGGCCCCACCGCTTTTCGGGCAGCACTTATTTGATCTACCATTCGCTGATATTCTGCGGGTGATGCAGTCCAATTATAGCGATCATATTTATTGGGATCGTTAAATTGGTCCACATCAAACTTACATGCATTGAATCCCATTTTCACAGCTTCCTGAGCTGCAGCAGCAAATTCTTCAGGCTTCGGATTGTTGCTCTGATATAAAGCAGTATCGCAATAGACTCTTACTTTATCTCTGAATTTTCCACCTAATAATTGGTATATCGGTAAGCCTAATATTTTACCGGCTAAATCCCACAGAGCTGCATCGATGGCGGATAAAACTGCCACATACATACCTGATTGAGCTCCTTCAAAAAAGCCAAACTTTCTTAATTCTTCCCATATACGATGGACATTGAGTGGATTCTTATCCTTCATTCTATTACTCAGCATTTTTACCAAATGATATGTACCCGGAGTCGCATCGACGGCTTCACCGATACCCCAGACTTCCTGATTGGTCAATATCTTTACAAATAAACTATGTCCTCCCCGCAAATAACCACACTTTACCTCAGTGATCTTTATTTCAGTCGGCATTGAATATTGTTCATTTCGCTTGATTGCATCATCATACTGTTTACCAAATATCAAATTGGGTGCCACTGCCAAACCAGCAGCAGCGATGGATTGACTCATGAATTTTCTTCTATTGTTTATCATATTTTTATAATCTAAGTTTATCAATTAAATTTTGAATGGAGTGAATCCAATAAAACCATTCTCAGAATTTCTCTGATAAAAAGGTTTACCAGGTCCTTCCTTTTAAAAATTCCTGTATTTGTGCTTTGCCGACAGGTAATTGATCGATGTGATCATTCAGCCATTTAGAAAAATCTTTTTCAATGTCATCAGACCACCTCGAATCAATTTGCCCCGGAGTATACTTTTGCTCACGTAATCTTTGATGACCAAACAGATCCCGCAATCGTACAATCTCAGAAGTCTTTACGACTTTCTCGGCAAGATGAGGTGGTATAAATATCACTCCTCCATCGCGACCGAGTACTACATCACCGGGCATCACGGTTGCTTTGCCGATGCGGGTAGGATGGTTGATAAAAATAAGAGTGGTGTTCAATTGACCGTTGACATCCGGATTATTGAGATGATGCGAAGGATGGTAGGATCTGAAATAAGAAGTAAAGCCTCCGATTTCTTTTAATCCTTTAATATCACGTATTGCACCGTCGTATACAATTCCATTCCCTGATTTAGTATAGATCGAATTTCCAAGATTATCTCCTATGGTTGGTCCATCTACGGTCGCACCAAACTGATCAACAACATATACATCTCCTTTGACCAGCATATCGATTGGCCAAGAGTTTTGAGATTTGACCCTGCCGTCCTGTTTATGACCTTTCTCATCGATGACTTTGTGCAGATCAGGCCGGCCTGGCATAAAAGTGGCCGTCAAGGCTCTTCCACAAAGTACACTGTCCGGATTGATCATCTGGACCTGATCCTTGCGCGGGAACTTGTACATGCTGTCGTACAGTTCCGGCACGATGTCCTGAAGCTGGGGGTGCGTGGTCATCACGTGATAGCCTTCCATGAAGGCCTCCATCGCAATCTTCCAGTTGGCCGGAAGGATCGTGCCGACCCACCATTCGGCCTTCAGCTTGTGAACATTATGCGCCTCAAGCCGGTCGATCAGCGACCGGCTCTCCGCAACCAGTGCCCGGGCTCCGCAGTCGGCGAGGATCGCGGCCACCTCGCTTGCCGGAGCCGTTTCGTAGACCGGCACCGAGACGGCGCCGAGGCAACCCAGCGCATAGTCGAGAACCGTCCACTCGTAGCGTGTGGAGGACCACA
>CALMKY010000509.1 GCA_937867195.1 uncultured Saprospiraceae bacterium
ATCTCAGTCCTGAATTAAAAACGCTTACTTTTGTCTCAAAATTTTAAACCAATTTCCGATGCGTTTTTTTATTGCTATTGCATGTGTAGTCTTTCTATTTTCATGTAAAAGATCCAATCCAAACTATAAAGCTGAAACCAGTGATGCATCATTTTATCGCAGCGCGATGAAAGAGGTTACTGACATTATGGTGTATGATATTTTCTCACCTCCTGTAGCCAGTCGTATTTATAGCCGCTGTGCTATTGCAGGGTGGGAGGCATTGGTGCCGGGAGATTCTAAATTAAAATCGTTGTCAGGCCAGGTGATTGACCTGCCTAAAATGCCTCAGCCTGAAATGGGAATGGAATATGATTTTCATATAGCCAGTACCAAAGCCATCATTAATACCGGCCGGACTTTATTATTTTCTGAAGATAAAATGAATGCCTATGAAGCTGAGCTCATGAAAAAATACGAAACCATTGGAGTACCCGCCGATGTATTGAAAAGATCGTTGGCTTATGGTGACAGCATCAGCGCAGCCATCATTAAATGGACCAGTAAAGACAACTACAAGCAATCCAGAACGTTTCCCAAGTTTAGTGTAAATACCGATCAGGATCGATGGAAGCCTACACCACCTGCCTATATGGATGCCGTGGAACCCCATTGGAACAAGCAAAGACCCCTTACTTTAGACAGTGCTGCGCAATTCAAACCAGCCCCACCTACACCTTACTCCTCAGATAAAAAGTCACAGTTTTATAAAGAAGCAAAAGATGTAATGGATGTCGTGGATAAAAAAGATAGTACGTATGAAAGGATAGCTTCTTTCTGGGATTGTAATCCATTCATCATCCATCAGCAGGGCCATGTCATGTTTGCCACGAAGAAGATTTCTCCCGGCGGGCATTGGATCAATATTGCATCCTCCGTTTCAAAACAATTAAATAAATCATTTGAGGAAACAGCAGAAGCCCTCGCCCTCGTGTCCATAGGTTTATACGATGGGTTTATAACCTGCTGGGATGAAAAATATCGCAGTAATTTATTGAGACCTGAGACTTACATCAATGAACAGATCAATCCTGACTGGATACCCTTACTGCAAACCCCTCCATTTCCTGAATATACATCCGGTCATAGTGTCGTGTCCAATGTCTCAGCAGAAATATTGACTTCATTATTTGGAGATCACATCGCCTATGTCGATAGTACAGAAGTTGAATATGGACTTTTTGCCAGGCCATTTACAAGTTTTCGGGAAGCAGCTAATGAAGCATGTATATCCAGATTTTATGGAGGAATCCATTATATGCCTGCCATCCGCAATGGTGCGGACCAGGGAAAGAAAGTAGCAGCTAATGTTTTAGCTAAATTAAAGACCAGAACTTAAGTAGTCAAATTCATTTTTGGAAAGGACCCGAAAACTGTTATTCTTTCTATAAAAAAAATCATATTTAGTTTTAAGTAATTGATCTATTAATCTTTAAGTTTTACATTTGCTTCATGGCTAGATCTTTACTGGTTATTTTATTGTGCTGTATCCAGTTTACTCAAAGCATTTCTTCGGTCAAGCCGAGCCTAAAAAAACCTGTTGATTTTAATCAAATGCATTGGGTCGATAGCGTATACAATGCATTGTCGATGGATGAAAAAATAGGCCAGCTATTTATGATCAGGGCACATTCTGATAAAGGTCCGGAACACATCGCCGAGGTTCAAAGACAAATCAATACATACCACGTAGGCGGACTTTGTTTTTTTCAGGGTACACCTCTCAGGCAAGCCGAGCTGACGAATAATTATCAGATGATTTCCAAAGTGCCGCTCATGGTTTCCATCGATGCAGAATGGGGACTTGGTATGAGACATAAAGAAGCTGCTATTAGTTTTCCGAGGCAAATGACGCTCGGCGCCATCCAGGACAATAAGCTCATCTATGAAATGGGTACGGAGATCGCCAAGGAATTAAAAAGAATAGGAGTGCAGGTCAATTTTGCTCCATGTGTCGATATCAATATCAATCCTGCAAATCCGGTGATTGCTGAAAGGTCATTTGGCGAAAACAGAATTGCCGTGACTACGAAAGCATTTCAATACATGCAGGGATTACAAGATGAAGGAGTGATGGCCTGTGCCAAACATTTTCCGGGTCATGGTGATACTAATGTAGACAGCCATCTGGATCTGCCTACGATCCCTTACGATCGAAACAGGTTGGATAGTGTCGAACTTTTCCCGTTCAGATTATTGATTGATAAAGGAGTAGCCGGCGTCATGGTGGCTCATTTGCAAGTACCTGCCTTGGAACCCGATCCCAAAGTTCCGTCCTCCTTATCCTCTTCAATCATGACCGATTTGTTGAAAAATCAATATGGTTTTGAAGGATTGATTTTTTCTGATGCACTTGAGATGAAAGGAGTTACTAAAAATTACGCGGTAGGTGAATTGGAATCAATAGCTTTTAAAAACGGATGTGATATATTGTGTTTGCCCAATAAAATAGATTCTTCTTTTGTCAATTTAAAGACGTTGATAAGTAATCACCCCGAGCTCAATGCCCAGTTAGAGAAATCGGTAAAAAAAATCTTGTCGTACAAATACAATTTTGGACTTACAAGTTGTCATCCTGTCAATCTTGCCAATCTTGCCACAGATGTAAACAGCAATAAAGCGAGAGCACTTAAGAGTAAATTGTATGAACAAGCGATCACGCTGACAAAGAACAACGACGGCTTACTCCCTGTGACGACCACTGCCAATCATAAATTTGCTTCGATTGCATTTGGAGTCAATGCTAAATCATCCTTTCAAAACAGGCTGGAAAGTTACGCATCAGTACTTTCTTTGCAGGCAGATTATAACATTACCGATGTCAAAGCCAAGCAGCTTATAAACTTGGTAAAAGGGAAAGACATTGTATTTGTGAGTTTACATTCAATGACCCGAAGTGCATCCAATAATTATGGAGTTTCGCCCGCGGCCATCAGCTTTATCAATCAATTGGCTACTCAAAGCAAAGTAGTGCTGACTTCATTCGGTAGCCCGTATGGATTAAAGCAGTTTGATACATTGCCGACGATCGTTGAATCTTATGAAGATGATATACAGATGCAGGATCTCACAGCCCAGGCTATTTTCGGAGCAAACGCATTCAAAGGGAAATTGCCTGTGACGGTCAGTGCACAATTGAAAGCAGGCGATGGCATTGCTGCCAATTCCCTGTATCGGTTTGGATACGATGTAGGAGAAAGAGTAAATGTCAATACGGATAAATTAACTTCCAATTTGGATGCCCTCTGCAATCAAATGATACTGGAGCATGCGACACCGGGTGGACAAGTCTTCGTAGCCAAAGAAGGTAAGATTATTTACGAAAAGGCATTTGGATATTATGAATATGAAAAAAAGACACCGGTAACCGCCAATACTGTGTACGATCTTGCCAGCCTTACCAAAGTAGCCGCCAGTACACTGTCAGTCATGAGACTCTATGACGAAGGAAGAATATCCCTGGATGTACCGGTAAGTAAATTTTTACCTGACTTGTTGGGTACAAATAAACAGTATATGACGCTTAGGGAAATTATGAGCCACCAGGCTGGATTGGTTTCCGGTATTTCATTTTTCAGAGAAACACAAGATCGAATCAGAAGAAGAGTCTGGAAACTCGATCCAAATTATTATTCCAAAACAGCCAGTGGTGATTTTAGTCTGCCCGTTGCAAAAGGATTATTCTTGAAAACCGGATTCGATCAGAGAATATGGAGTGAAGTTATTTCATCAGAATTAAGGAGTAATAAAAATTATAAATACTCTGACCTTGGATTTTATATTGTAGCCCACCTGGTAAGTAAAATGTCAGGCTTGAGACTGGATCGATATGTGAATAAAAATTTTTATAAACCGCTGGAATTATCCCGCACATTATTCAATCCGTATGAAACCATGAACATCGCTGAAGTGGCTCCCAGCGAAAAGGATGATTACTGGCGCAATGTAGTCATCCAGGGCTATGTGCACGATATGGGAGCTGCCATGCTGGATGGTGTGAGTGGTCATGCAGGTTTGTTTAGTACTGCCCATGAATTGGGTACGATCTTCCAAATGCTTGCGAATGGGGGTGAATACGGAGGGGTACATTACGTAAAATCTACCACTATCAATGAGTTTGCGACAAGACAACTCGGTTCCACCCGTCGCGGTCTAGGTTTTGATATGAAAGAGCAGGATCTATCTAAACCCAATGCGGTAGGTAACCTGGCATCCACCAATACGTTTGGTCATACCGGCTTTACCGGGACCTGTGCATGGGTAGACCCGGATAATAAACTTGTATTTGTTTTTTTATGCAATCGTACCTATCCGGATAAAGACAATAATCACATGCACAAAGCTGAATTTAGAGAAAGACTGATGGATGCGGTATATCTTAGTTTTGAGAATGATAAAAAGCCTGAAGATAATACGATGGCTCAATAAAAGCATCCTGATCCTGTCAAGGATTTTCATTTTAATTTACTTTTCATTTCCTTCCATTCAGATGGGCATAAAATTTTATTTGTGAAATCCGGCATAGAAAGATGTATATTTAGTAAATCGATTTGTGAGGAAAGGTGCTCTCATTGAACATACCGGTCATTTGATTTTATCACATTTTAAATAAAACTCCTTATGATCAACAAAATCTTGTCTTTAGGCAAATGGGTTTTTGTAATTCCTTTTGCAGTGTTCTCGATCAAGCATATAATGAATGCTCATGAAATGGTTGGCCAGGTTCCGGCATTTTTTTCCGGTGGTGTTTTTTGGATCTACCTTGTACACATCGCTCAGTTGCTGTTTGCAGTCAGTGTCGTAGTCGGAAAATATGATAAACTGGCAGCAGCCTTGTGTGCACTGATGCTGATCATTTTTGTATTGACATTACATTTCCCGGGACTCAGTAATTTACAATTGTCCAATATTGCATTCAATAACCTGCTCAAGGACATTGGTCTCGCAGGAGGAGCTATGATGTATGCAGAAAAATTTGCCGTGGATAAAAGAGTGATCGGATAGTTTTATTGATTGATTCAATTATTTTTTTGGAGAAGGTGCTGTCAATTTAAACGTGACAGGCAGATTCATTCGGACTCTTACTTTTTTATCAGCCAATATACCGGGTACCCATTTTATATCCTGATTCATTCCTTCAATAACCTTGACGGATGCTTCACCAGTCCCCCCGCCGATATCGTGCAGTGCTTTTATATTGGACAATCTTCCATCTGTCTCCACTACAAACGTAACCACGACGCGGCCTTCAATGCCATGTTCACTTGCATACTGAGGATACACCATATGATCGTGCACATAGGAAAGTAGTTTTTGGTCGGTGCAATATTTACGCGCATCTTTTTCTGTAAGACTATCACATGAGGCAAGATGCGGTGGTTGGTCAACTATGTACAATATGCCTTGTGCCGAATCAGAAAGGTTTTCAGACAATGCTTCGTGTTGTTTAGAAACCTGAGAATCGTTTTGCTTACAGGCCAATATGAAAAGCAGGCAAAACAGAGATAAAAAAAGATATATTTTCATGGATGAGGCAAAAATAATATTTAATCCGCATCAATTAAACTTGAAAACAATCGGCAGATTGATCTGTACCCGAACCGGGTTTCCTCGTTGCTTTCCCGGTCTCCACTTTTCATTAAACTGATTCATCGAGTTGACGACACGAAGGGCTTCATCTCCACATCCGTTTCCAATGTCCTGAACCAGTTTGATATTGGATAATGAACCATCTTTTTCTACCACAAACGACACGACCACCCGACCTTGTAATCCTTTTGACTTTGCCGCATCCGGATATTTTACATTCCGGTATAAATAAGCCTGCAGTTTTTGATCAGAACATACCTTCCGGTCGACTGCCGAAGTCCAACTATCACAACCCGGAAAATGGGGATACTCTTCTACGATTTTCAACACTTCATTTCCATCAGCAGTACCGGAATTGCCCGAGCCATTGCCTTCTCCGGATTTACCTGTCCCGGAACCGGCCTTGGATATACTGTCCAGGTTGGATGTATTGATAGCTTTTGCATCGGTTTGTTGATCGTTGGTATTCTCCGGCAATTTTACTTCTTCTTTTGGAGGTATATTTTTAGGAGCCTCAAGTTCGGAAGTGGATTCATCCTGTTTGATGGTGTTATCTTCTTCAGGTTGCGCGGGAGGGGGTGCTGCCGTCGTTGCTTTGGTTCCTTCCGGATTCTCATCGGCTAGTTCATTAAATCCGATGGTGACTTCGACACCTTTGCTTTGCGGAAGACTTATGATATCAGGTCTTGAAGACAAATAAAGAATCAACAATAAGAATGCATGGAGTAAGATGGATATCGTACCCGCCGTACCTTGGTTTTGCTTATGATTTTTAGGTAAAACGGAGTATTGCATTGCGGGTGACAAAATAGATAGTTTTTCGGTTGGGTTCAAATGCGATTTCCTTTCGTAACAATTAATTTGAAACATAGAATGCCGGCTACAATTCCGAGGCTGTTTGCAAATAAATCAAGTAGTTCAAAGCTACGGGTCGTCGTAAATAGTTTTTGCATTACCTCGGTCATACTGGCTAACGTCAGGGTGTACAGGACAGCTCCCCAGATAGCCTGCTTTAAAGAATATTTAAATATTTCCCATTGCAATATTAAATACATCATCATGTAAAATGTAAAATGAACCACTTTATCCAAATGAGGGATTTGAAAATCAACTTTAGGTATTTCTGCTTTAGGCATGAGGGATAAAATCAGTACGAAGATCGTCCAGAGAAGAGTGAATTTATATCGTAGTAGAAATTTCAAATCAGTAAATGAAGATGTTATTAAAACAGGATAAAATTATTAATAATTGCTTTCTGCTCAATTGACGATTCGGAAATCATTGGATGAACCAATAAAAGTATCCGTTATTCCTGATGAAGTTCTACACCCTTCGGCTTATATTAAAAAGAATTATTGGCTGATCCTGCCGTTTCATTATCAAATTTGCTATAATTTATTTATTCTTACATCCGGTTTGCAAAGCCAAATCATGGTGTTAAATAGCGAGTAAATTGATTTCCCGTACTCTGGAAAATCAGTGTTTCTGATTCCGGCCCAACATTCGGAAAAATGAAGGTTCTTTTATTGGTCAAAAATTTGTCTTGGAAGGGTACAATTTGGTCGCAGGGTTGATTTATCCTTGAATAGAATTACATGATGGTGGCCTGTTTGTATGATTAAAATAACTTTAGATCGACATGTTTAGATTATCTGCAATTGATTTGACGATCATCCTGGCTTATTTCGCTTTGATGGTTTCGCTCGGGTTGTATATGAAAAACCGGGCTAAAAAAAGTAAAGATGCCTATCTCATGGGAGGCAAATCATTGCCCTGGTACATGCTGGGACTCAGCGATGCCAGCGATATGTTTGATATCAGTGGTACGATGCTATTGGTCAGCATGGCATTCCTTTATGGCTTTAAAAGTGTCTTCATTCCATGGTTGTGGCCGGTATTCAATCAGATATTCCTGATGGTGTTCCTGAGTAAATGGCTTCGAAGAAGTAATGCCACCACAGGGGCTGAATGGTTGGGCACCCGATTTGGAATCCAGGATCCCGGTGTCAGTGCGTCTCATAAAGTGGTGGTCGCATTTGCATTAATCCTTTGCATTGGTTATATGGCGTACGCATTCGTTGGGGTGGGAGAGTTCCTGCAAATTTTTTTACCTTATGAAAGAATTAAAGGATTATTTCCATTCTTAAGTCATGGTGAAAATGCTTTTAGTCCTGGGACCCCTCAGTTTGAAACTGCTTTGCAAATATCCAAACACAATGCTGCGCAGTTTTATGGTATCATCATTTGTTTGATAGCTACTTTTTATAGTGTGGTGGGAGGCATGCATGGTATCGTGCTGGCTGATTTTATCAAATATATGATCATGATTGTTTGTTCTATTGCCGTCGGCAGCATAGCTATGAATCATTTGGGTAGTGACTCGAATAAAGTATTGGCCAATGTACCCAAAGGATGGGATACACCTTTTTTCGGAACCGAATTAGGTCTCAACTGGAGCAACCTTCTCAACGATGCAAAAATCAAACTGGAACAAGATGGTTACCGATTGTTTTCGGCGATTATGGGTATGATGTTTTTCAGCGGCGTAATGAAAGCCATGGCAGGTCCGGCACCTAATTATGACTGCCAAAAAATATTGAGTACCCGTAGTCCGGAAGAAGCAAGCAAGATGAGCGGATTTATCTCTGTCATCCTCATGCCGATCCGATACTTTATGACCATGGGCATCTGTGTATTGGGTATACTGTACTTTAAAGATTTGGCTCTCAAACCAGCCGGTGACGGTATTATTAATTTTGAAGAAATATTACCTGCAGTCATTACTAAAAATCTACCCATTGGATTGATAGGATTGGTCCTCGCGGGATTCCTGGGAGCTTTTATGAGCACATTCAGTGGTACATTGAATGCAGGCCAGGCCTATCTGGTTAATGATATCTATCTTAAATACATTAATCCGACTGCAGAGCGAAGCCAAATCATTAATGTATCGTATCTCAGTGGGGCGATCATGGTTCTCTTTGGCATTACACTTGGTTTCTTAGTAAAAGATGTGAATATGATTTTTAATATCATAACTGCCGGTTTATATGGTGGATTTGTATGCGCCAATGTATTGAAATGGTATTGGTGGAGATTCAATGCAACCGGTTATTTCTGGGGATTTTTTGCAGGTATCCTGGCAAGCGCCATTCCTCCTTTTTTATCAGTAAGTGGCATTAGTCATTATTTTGATGGTACCCGGTTATTATATTTCTTTCCGGTCTTCTTAGCCATACAATTTATTGCCTGTATCGTCGGTACCTACTCTTCATCACCCACCAACCAGGATACGTTAATCAGGTTTTATAAGACTGTGCGACCATGGGGATTTTGGAAACCGATTCATGATATCGTAGTAGCAGAGGATCCAAATTTCGAAAGGAATAAAA
>CALMKY010000510.1 GCA_937867195.1 uncultured Saprospiraceae bacterium
ATGCTCCTGGTCGCGGGTATGTGCATTGAGTACGGAGTCTATCTGACCGTTATTGCGCAAGGTCCCTATGAGAGTCCGGCTGAAATTACCATCCACTCCATCGTATACACGACCATTCCATTGTGCACCGATCGTACTTTTGGAATTCAGCACGTAGTCTACTCCGAATCGGTAATTTAAACTTGGGTATTTAACAGAATCTGATTTGTTACGGGATTGCTGATCAAAAAACAAGCCACCCTGTTCACGATAAAAATCTAAATTTTCATGGTAGATCCCTATATTGGATGATACATTGGTATAGAAATTAAATTTTTCACTTCGATGATTCAAGTTGAGGGATAAGCCACCTTTTGGACTGATACCCATCCTGAAATTGGCAGCCAGGTTACCATTGGTACCCAGACTTTGATTTCTTTTAAGCCGGATATTGATGATTCCTGCATTTCCTTCCGCCTCATATTTAGCAGAGGGATTTTGGATCACTTCGATGGCTTCGATATTATTGGCATTATAGCTTTTAAGCAAGGATGCCAGGTCGTTTCCACTCAAACGGGTCGGTTTTCCGTCTATATAGATCTGCACACCATTTTTACCTTTGAGGGTTATATTTTCGTTATTATCGATGACGACTCCTGGAGCTTTGCGCAATAATTCCAATCCGTCGCTTCCCGTGCTGCTTACATTATTTTCAACATTGAGTATAAGTTTTTCTGCTTTGATCTCAATGACCGGTTTGATCGCAGTCACTGTGACAGCTTTAAGTTCAGTTGCCACTTCTATAAAGGACTGATCCCCTATATCTTTCAACCCACCCGGATAGTCAAATGCGGGAATCAGGATATCTTTTTTTCCGGTAAATGATATTTTTATTTGGTAAGTGCCGGGCTTTACATTTTCAAATTCAAATTTCCCTTGAGGGTCGGTGAAAGCGCCTTTGGCTAAAGATCCGTCTTTCCCATTTAATAATAGGGCAGATGCATACTCTACAGCAGATGCATTCGCTTCTTTCACTTTACCAGTAATCATATTTTGTGCCCACATAGATTTGTTCACGATGGTCACTGTTAATAAAGCAATGAGTAAAAATAGTTTATTTTTCATATGCTTTAAAGACATGATCGTACCGATCGAGTTGCACCTAATGCATAGGACTATCAGGAATTGCGACTAAACAGGTAATCCGGTCTACGAAAGAAAGTAGAGTTTAGACCATGGAAGATTCAATTTTTAGTTAATTTATTATTTGCAGATCAGTAAATCTGAACAACCCTCTTACCTGCTGCCTCATACAATAGCCCAAGACGTATTTAAGAAAATGAGCCGAAACTTCGGTTTGATTGTGCATGCCGATTGAAATCAAATGCATTGATTCATCATAAAACGGATTTTAAAATGAACCGATTTATTTTAAACCACCGGCTCAGTGCGCGGTCTTGGAACGAACCGGTGATTTCATTATTAATTTCTCTGATCCAGACCCCACATCAGTTTCTTCCTGAGTGTTTTCAAGAAAGTATAACCTTCGAGCCTGATCAGGTTTATATCAAAATCATTTTTTCTCAATATGATTTGATGTTCAGACGTCACCTGTCCAAAATAGGAATCCATGGTGCATAAAAAAGTATCGGTACGACCTTCCACATTAAATTCAAGTACCGAGTCATCGGAGATAACAATGGGTCTTACATTTAAATTATGTGGTGCGATCGGAGTAAGAACAAAATTACTGGATTGAGGAAATACGATCGGGCCACCGCAGGCAAGAGAATAGCCGGTAGAGCCGGTGGGCGTAGCCAGGATCAAACCATCGGCCCAATAAGTATTTAGAAATTCCCCATTGAGCATTGTGTGTATTCTGATCATGGAAGAATTATCCCGCTTAACCAAGGTAAAATCATTTAAGGCAAATACATTTTGATCAAAAACATCCGGCGAAGAAATCATCTTTAACGTGGTACGTCGCTCGATGGTAAACTCCTGTGCTTTGAGTGCCCATGCCATGGATTTGATTTCATCTTTTTCGACGACGGCCAGGAATCCAAGGCGACCAAGATTTAGACCCAATAAAGGTATCTGTAATTTTCCGGCAAACGCAGCTGCTTTGAGCATCGTCCCATCGCCACCGGCTGCAAGGATGCAATCAATCTTTTTGTCTGCCAGGTCTTGGGTAGAATGAATGACAGGAAGCGAATCCATTTCTTGTCCTTCAGTAGCGGTGTGCCGATATAATACGATGCCCACCTCGTGTACAGCATCTATCAAAGCACGTATAAATGGCATTGATTCAGCTCTCAGATCCATCGAAAATAGACAGGTACGCATCGCGGAGGTTAGAAATTTTCATGGAAATGTAAGTAAAATCCTGATTTTCCTGCGTGATTTACACTATAATCCAATTGAAACATGACCGTATTGTATAGCAACGATTCTATGCTGATCCCGGTATTGTACAGCCATCGATTGCTGTAATTATTGGATTCGGAATAAAATACATTATTTACATAACCTGTTCCCGCATTGGCAGATATCGCCAGCTGGATGGGTACTTCTTTTTTATTTTTTGAAAAGGGTAGTTTATAATGAAAATGGTTTTTCAAAAAAATATATCGTTCTCTGAACTTGAGATAAAAATAATCCAGGCCATCGATTACATAATATTCATATCCTTTAAGGTAATTATCTGAGAAGCCAAGCGCCCTGCTGTTGAAATAGGGAATTTGATTGCGAATGATCGATGTTTTAGCCCTTAATTGGACACCGGCATTGTGTCGTTCATTCCAGGGTATGATTTGATCCAGAGCAAATTTGGCTGTCAGTGTATTCAGGCCTGTCGTATTGCCAATCCCTTCTTTGTCAATCGTGATTTCAGCAAATCTCCCGCGGGTCGGGAAATATTTTAAATCACGGTCATCGTATTTAAATGTATAGATCAGCTCCAGATAATTTTGTCTATTCTTACCATGTAAAAAGTAACTGGGATTGAGCTGTACGATCGAATCACTGATTTTGTTTTGATGGTATTCCAATCGGATGCTTTGGAACAATTGCAAGGTCGTTCGGTTTTCAAGGCTGGTCCCTATTTTGATGCGTTCCAAAGGATAATCGTCCGACGATTTATAAAAAGAAAGTTTATTCTCCAGCGTATTGTAATAAGTCTCCCTGGCTTTAGAAAAAAGGAAATCGGTGGAAAACCTCCAGGCTGCATTCTTACCCCAGAACGGCCAGTCATACGATAAGTCTAATTTTTGACTATACCCGGTATGGGCCGTAATCTTGAGCGCATCTTGTTGTCCGGTCAGATTCTGATGTACAAAACGAATTCCATAATTGATTCGATCAAGTGAACCGTGAAAGTCATTCCACCAGACATTGAAATTACGGTCAGCCAGTTCGAAAATGGGAACCGGGATGATATACCACGATTCTTCTACTTTTATATGTACTTTGATATGATTTGTTTCGGTATTCCAAGATTTGATATTGGCGGTTACCTCATTGAAAAGACCCGTATTGAGTATGCGGCCTCGACCCGACTCAAGCCTCGATGGAAAAGTGGATGCATCTACGGTATCATGGATCCTAAAATCCAGTTCCCTGCGGAGAATGTAATTTTTTGTCTTTTTATTTCCTTCAAAGATGATTGAGTCAATGATTAAAGATTGGGCCATGGAAGTCCAGGAAGTGAGGAGCAATACCGTAAACAATATACATCTCATTGGAATCCAATTTTCAAAACCCGGGCATTCCGGCGTTTGATCGCCTCACTGCCAAAGAAAATCGTAATACTTTATTTTGATTCAATATCAACATAATAAACCAATCTTTCGGGAATCGGACCATGTACCTGAGATTTCAAAATAATAATTCTCTTCAGCGATTGGTAAGGGAGTACGCTGTAGCAGAAAAATCATGAACATCTGTTTATACATCTAGATAACGCATCAATGCATCAAATCTTTCTTTAAAATTATCAATCACTTCTTCTTCACTGAAGGTCGTCACATCGTAATCATATCTGCGCAAGGCAGCCACAATTCGGGTGACATCGGTTTTATTGATTTTCAGGGTAAGCAATGTCCGTGATTCGCTGGGATGACTTACAATGCTTGAAATGATCATAGCATTTTCAGATTCTATGATATGTGATATTTCAGAAAGACTAAAACGGGCTTCAGCCAGTTCGATCACCAAAATACTCCCCGGCGCCGTCCAGGCAAAGCTTTTTAGATAATAATCAAACAAGTCTGCTCTCGTAATGGTACCTAGATATTGTTGTTCATCTCCCACGACAGGAATGCAGGTAAAATCCGTGTCGGTGATTTTACGCAAAACTTCAAATAGGTGGTCATTCTTAGATACTGAACCTTTTTCTAAATAAGGAAGATATGTTTCGATAGGAGATTCGATATTATTCTTTAAAATTTCTTCTTCACTGATCATGCCCAGGAGCTTTCCTTGATCTACGACCGGGAGATGCACGATATCATACATTTGCATCGACTGCAATACTTGCTCACCATCCATATCCAGGAGTGCGGGTTGAACTGATTCTGATATTAATTCCGAGGCGATCATCTTGGCAAGTTTCTTATTCGTTTAGACGGTGATATCCATTTTTATTTCGTTATTAAAAAGTTATTTATTGGTTGAGACGTCCTTTTTCAGTGGCATATTCAGCATCTGAAATCAATCCTTTTTGCCTGAGTTCGTTAAGCTTATTAAGCTGTTCGAGGAGCATGTCATTTTGTGGCTCAGGCTGGACGTTTTCAGGTAAGGGTGATTTATCAAAGGGCTTATACGTTTTATAACCACTTGCTTTAAAATCGTCCCATTGAGCCTGAATCCTGACAAATGCCAGATCATCATGAGTATTTAACCGATCGAAATCATTAAAGCCAAGTCCCACCGCCTTCACGATGTGCTGATATGCTTTTTCAGGTTGTTCCGTAAGGGAATAAGCGCAGGCTAGATTGAAGTGGGTAGCAATGTCGTTTGGTTCAAGTTGCAAAGATTTATTAAAGTCTTCGATGGCACCGCTGAGATCAAAATCTTTGTATTTGCGCATACCGGTCTCTTTGTATACGTTTCTTCGAGGCCCGGCAGGATCTATTTCGACATTTCGCCATCCACGGGATTGTTGTTGTGAAGGATAAGGTTGTTGCTGTGGTCTTGATTGTGGATTCGTCCATCTGCCTCTACCGGAATACCGTTCCTGGCTTGGCCACCCGTTGTTTTGACCGGTTGCTCCATTGTAGCGGCGGTCAAATTCCTGATCGGACATCATTAAATATTGAATGCCATGGATTAACCCTAATAAACCGGTAAGTGAAAGAAAAGGAAAAGAAAAAAAAGTGGCCATTTTGAAAAACATAAACATAAAGACGAAAGCAATGCCGACTCCGGGTCTTCTCAGATAAAACTGGTGAGCACCTATAAAGCCACCGAAAATTGCCAGCAATGCTGCGGTTAATCTGTTTTTCATTCCTAAAACAGGCTCAAGATACGGGAATAATTGGTGAAGTACCAATGCACGGTTCTTGAATCAGGCAAGTAGCCTTTATAGAAAAGGAATCTGAAATGGATTCAAGAAGCACGTTGAATTTGAATATATAATCCGGACTGTATTTCAACCTGCGTTGGGATTGATCTTGCAGGTAAGTACCGTGATGTCATCCGGATAGGTTTGATTCCCTTTAAACCGGTCTAATTCTTCCATTAGATGATTATTAAAAATCGTTGCACTGCTTTTGTAATTTTCCCGCAGAAACGATTCTATATGTTCTATCTCAAAATATTCATGCGCCGGATTGACCAGATCGGTAAGACCATCCGTAAAAATGAGTAAAAGACCGGGTTTTGAAATCTGGATATGTCCGTGATCTATAAAAGGCAATTTATCGAATGCACCGATGACCGTCGTGCCGGTATCCAATTTATGGATGGTGTTCTCAGTATGCAATAAAGGTGAGATATGCCCGCAGTTGATGTAATGAATATCACCTTTGGTAGGAACGATCTCCGCTACAAATAGAGTCAGGAACCGATCTCCCCTTGAAAGATTAAAGACAGATTGATTGAGTTCTTTGACTAATTTTTCCAAAGAGGTATATTGCCGGATGAGCTGCCGGAGATTGGCTTGTAAATTTGACATCAGGAGGGCAGCCGATACTCCTTTGCCAGAGATATCCGCAAGACAAATCAAATACCGGTCCTGATCGATGGAAAGACAGTCGAAGTAATCCCCGCCAACATTAAAATGTGGTTGGTAGATGCTGGATAATTCAAATGATTTTGTCTTGGGTAAAGACTGAGGAATGAGCAGGCGCTGGACTTCCTGGGCTAATTCTATCTCTTTATTGATGCGTTGTTGTTCAACCTGGGTCTTAAACAATCTTTTATTTTCGATGGCAACGGCAATGATGTTGGTAATGGTCTGGATAAATTGAATTTTATTATACAAATCATCCTTGTTGGCAACAGTCACCAACAAATAAGCAATCGTTTTTTGAGACTGTTTGTGGTATACCGGCACGACGATGTCAAATTCGTGTAGAAATTCCGGATCAGATTCTTTGACCGTATGCAGTGAGGCAAAATTTTCCACGATCGGCAATAAAATAGTTGCATCGTATACTTTGTCCAGGTTATGATCTACTACTATTTTCCAATCCTTGTCTTCCTTGATCATCAGCAAGACCTTAGACATACCCATCTCAAATCGGAGGAATTCCTTGTACATGGTATACAGTTGCTCTGCAGTAAGGTTTTCGTTGATACCCTGGGTGATGTTGAGCAGGCGTTGTATCTGCATCTGTTTGAGACCAAGCTGGTGCTCTAATGAACGCAATTGCTGAACAGTCTGGATGGAAACACTTTCGGCCATGAAAGCGTGAAATTAAGAATTACGAAAATGATTCCGTACAGGCTGCGAATGAATTAATAAAATATTCACAATCAGCTGCTGACCAATTAATCGGTCACCTTACCGCCTTTGTTATACCATTCAATTATGATGTCGATGTCCGCATTCCTCAGCGTAGCCATTTGGGGCATCCGGATATTGGTAGGTGATATAGGATCCACGAGGGATCTTTTAATGGCCTGATAGGCATCTGAAATCAATTGGTCGGTGTCAAATTTTACCGGTCTTCCGCGCCAATCTCCCGTGGATAAATGACATGGGTTACAATTCGTGGCAATGATTGCTTTTACTTTTGGAAACAGTAATGACGTACCGGTCACCGTATCTTTTTTGCAAGAAATCATCAGAACATAAGCACACAAGACCAACCAGACCTTTGTTTTCATCCGAGGGACATTTCTTTAACTCAACGGGATTTTACATCAATTCGTTGGCCTGGATGATTGATTTAAGCAGGTGAATGGAAGAACTGTTTAAAGAAATAAACAGGGTATTTTACACTGCATCGACGGTATCATGCACTTTTACATGATCCCATAAATAAGAATAGTCTTTTACAAACTGTAAGTGAATAGGATCGTTTTGATAAGATTCCTGATCCTTGGCATTCTTCAATAGAACAAACCAGGACACGGCATAGGATCTTTCTACTACATCCCGGTGTGTATCGGCGGGAATACCAATATGGAATTGCTGGATGGTTATTACTTTGGAAAGTTTACGAAGTCCCTCGATGAGTTTTGCTGTATCTTCTTTGCTGCCATCTTTTTTAAGCCAGAAAAATACATGATGTAAAAATTTCTTTTTGATTTCCCTGACCGGTTCGGCTTTTTTTACGGATACGGCTGCACCGGTGGCCAAGGAGGCTTTGCTGATATTGCCAATGAATTTTCTACGGGTTACTTTTTTAGATTTCGTTGCCATGCGGTGAAGGTATGCAAAATGGATTATGTAGTAAAGTCTGGAGAACCAAAATTAAGATTGCCCTTGGATCCGGCCGTGACATAAATCAAGATCAACTCAATACCCGATAGGCCACGATGGTCTTTGTCTTATTTTTCAATGCCAGATCGCCGACCCGTTGGGTAGAAAAAGATTTATTGATTAACTGATTGCAGGATTCGGGAATGATGATTTCACCTTCACGAGCGATGGATTGAAGCCTTTTGGCTGTATTGACTACATCCCCGATCACAGTAAAATCCAATCTTTTGATGGCAGCACTACCAATATTGCCTGAGATCATTTCGCCGCTGTTGATACCAATGGCTACATTTGGATGATATTTATTCGTCCCGACAGGCTGAAGTTTTTCGATTTGAGAAATGACGCTCAACGAAGCTTCGATGGCTTTCTCCAGGTGAAAATCATTTTTAAATACCGCCATGACTTCGTCGCCGACAAATTTATCAATGATGCCACCAAACCGGATGATTTCCTTACTGATTACATCAAAATATGTGTTCAGCAAATGTACGACCCATCGGCTGTTTCGATTTCAGAAATCGTGGTAAAACCGGTTATATCAATAAAGGCTACGGTAGCTTGTATCGATTCATTGGCCATCATCGTATCATCATTTTTATTAGCCATGAATTGAATGACCGATTCGTCAACATACATTTTCAGAATCTCATTTTCATTCATCAGCTTAAGTGAATTCTTTAATTGCTTTACATAGCTGATGGTTTTGTTGATCGTGACTTCCAAGTCTGTAAAGTCGACCGGTTTAGTAAGAAAATCAAAGGCTCCTTTATTCATCGCAGACCGGATATTCATCATATCCCCGTAGGCTGAAATGATGACCGTTTTGAGCAAAGGATTCACGGTCTTTACTTCTGATAGTAACGTCAGACCATCCATTTCAGGCATGTTGATATCACTCAGTACGATATCGAGCTCCGGTAGCTCTTTAATTTTATTGAGCGCGTCGCGACCCGAAGTGGCAAATGTAAAATCATAATCCTGGTCCCGTATTTGCTTACGAAATTTCTGCCGGATCAATTGTTCAAGATCCGGCTCATCATCCACCACCAGCACACGTTTGAGTTCGCGTGTGGAGGAGCGCGGCAATTTGGCAGGTTTACTGGTCAT
>CALMKY010000511.1 GCA_937867195.1 uncultured Saprospiraceae bacterium
AATAGTTTTTTTGTCGGTACATCTCAGGGCGCTTTTCAATACAATCTGGAAGGTGAATCGATACCGCTGAATTTAAAGAATGGGCTTACCAATAATACGGTGAACCATATTTTTAATGATCATGAAGGCAATACCTGGTTCAGCACGGACGGAGTCGGAATTTTTAAATACGGAGGTGAGACATTTAAATTGATCGACATTTCGCAAGGACTGAATGGAAACATTGTCATGTCAATAGTCCAAAACAAAAGCGGAGTTATGTATGCAGGCTCCCTGGACCAGGGATTGACAGAAATTAAAAACGGTCAATGTAAAAGTTTAAAAATTCCTTCTTCATTACCGGAAGCAAATAAAATTCAGTCCTTATTGGTTGATAAATTTGATCAGTCATTATACATTGTGAGCATTGGTTCAGGACTTTGGCGTTATTTGAATGGAAACTTTAGTTGCATTACGAAGGATAGAAAATATATACACGGTATTAATTGCTTATATCAATCACAGGACGGTACGGTGTGGATTGCCGGCAACGGAGTCAGCTACTGTAGAAATCATAAAGTAGAAGCCGTTAAAGAGGCCAATTTTATCGTTATGAGCATGTTCCAATTGAGTCCGGATAGCATCCTGGTAGGCACCGCAGGGAGCGTAAAATTATTTGACGGAAAAAATAAATTTACTCCCTTTAATATCAAAGGGACTGAAAACCTTTCGATTGGCAATATCGTCCAATGGAAAAATAATATAGTTTTGGGCAGTTCCGAAAATGGAATTATTATATGGCCAAAAGGTCATAGTCAGGACAGCACATTTACCTGCAACCAAAAAGACGGACTAAGCAGCAATATGGTTTTTAGCTTATTACCTGATCAGGATAGACTATACGCTGGCACGATCAATGGACTGCAATCCATTGTACACAACCCTACATCCAATCAATTTGTGATCACACCCCTCAGAGCAAATAATCTAAAGTTAGGTCCCGAATGCAATCAAAACGCAATTCTCAAAGACGATCACGGGATTATTTGGCTGGGGACCACCGGAGGAATCGTTTTATTCAATCCTGATTATATTCAACATCCTTCATCGCCTAGATTAATTCTGAAACACATCGATATAAATAATCAGAATCAGGATTCTTTATTGGACAGTAACCATACCATGATGCTCTCCTTCAGACAAAATCATTTGCGATTCGAAGTAAATGGAATTCATCTGACTTCGCCAGAGAATCTGCAATATGTTTTTAAACTGGATGGTGCAGATCAAAAATATTCCGATCCGCAGACGAGCCCATCCGTGGTATACCCAAATTTACCTCATGGGTTTTACAATTTTAAAGCAAAAGCGCTGATTGAGCAAAAAGATACGACCCTTTATTCTGATGAAATTTCATTTCCTTTCGAAATCAAACCTCCCTTATACAAAACAAAATGGTTCCAGCTAAGCTCGGTACTTTTCCTGATCGGATTGGGTGCATGGACACAAAAGTATCGGTCCATATTAAAGGCAAGGCACCAGGCTATGATCGATCGCATCAGAAAGCAAGAACAATTAAAAATTCAAGAACGAACTTCTGAAGATTTACATGATGACCTGGGAAATAAAATCACAAGGTTGGCTTTACTAACAGATGTCCTGTATACAAAAATTTCAGGCAATGAATCTGATCAACTGAAATTAATCAAACAGATCAAAGAAAATATTCAGGGTTTGTACATGGGAACAAAAGACATCATTTGGGCACTTTCACCCAATAATTATTCCATGGCTGAAGCCATTAACCGGATACAACAATACGGGATCGAATTGTTCCTGGAAACCCAGATCAGTTTTTCATCCAAACCTGTCGACGATGGCTTTAATGACATCAAGCCTCCTTTTGAGTTTAGTCGCAATCTAATCATGATTTGTAAAGAAGCTTTGCACAATATACTCAAACACAGTGAAGCAAAAAATGCATCTATTGAATTTATCAAACCTGATCCCAAGGACCATTACTCATTCATTATATTGATCAAGGACGATGGAAAAGGTATTGATATTGAAAAAATAAACAAAGGAAATGGCCTTGAAAATATGAATAAAAGAATAGCGCGCCTGAATGGAAAAATTGAATTGGATCATCATTTGCCTACCGGTACGGTCATTATTGTCCGACTCAAAATCCCCCCTAGCGAGGGATAGGACCTGCATAAATTCAAATCAACTTTGTGTAACTTTATTGAAAGAGATATAAATGGAAACCCGGGTAATTATTATCGAAGACGATCAAACGATCCGTGAAGCATTTAGCTATCTGATCGACCGTACCGATGGGCTCAAAATGATCAACAGCTATAATAGCTTTGAAGCTGCGGAACATTACCTGATCAGTGATTTCCCGGATGTCATCTTGCTGGACATCGAACTCCCTGGAATCAACGGTATAGAAGCTATTCAAAAAATAAAGAAAAAATATCCTCCTGCACACATTATGATCCTGACGGTGTATGAAAACGAAACCAATATCTTTAAAGCATTGAGCCATGGTGCTTCCGGTTACCTTACAAAAAATACGCCTTCCCAAAAAATTACTGAATCCATTAAAGAAGTATTGAATGGAGGCGGTCCGTTAAGCGCAGGCATCGCTAAAGTCGTAATTCAATCCTTTAGAAAAAATCAGGATTCCCCGTTGACAAAAAGAGAAACTCAAATATTAGAAGGCATCGCCGAAGGGAAAAGCCGGACCAAAATAGCCAGTGACCTGTTTATCGACAAGGAAACTGTAAAGTCTCACATTAAAAACATTTATAATAAGCTGGATGTTAATTCAAAGGAAGATGCTCTCCGGATCGCCCGTCAAGACAAACTCATTTGATATCATTTATCTTCGAAGTACAATGTGCCCCTTCAGAAATGGACATATTCTCCGACATTCCATTTCCTATCATACCGGGTCAATTAGTATTTTAGGTCAGCCTGAATTGTAAATTAACCCCTATTTTTGAAAAGGTTAAATCAATACAATGAATAATAAATCAATTGCTTTAAAAACCATCGGTGTATTTATCTGCTTCAGTTTTATTTTTCTTTTCCTGAGCATGCGATCGGGTGAGCCACAAGGTGACAAATATGATCAAACCATGCATGCATTGACCAAGATGCTTGAAATACAACATTACAGCCCAAAAGTATTGGATGACAATACATCCGCCAGCATCTATTCGGATTATTTAAACTCTATGGACCCGGAAAAAAATATTTTTATCAATTCAGATATCGATGCTTTTGATAAATTTAAATATCAAATAGATGATGAAATGAAGGTTGAAAATGTCGATCTGTTTCGGGCTGTATTGATTAAATATAAGAGCCGGGTCCTCGAACTTCAGAAAGAATATGAAACATGGTTTAAAAACCCCTTCACGTTTAACAACCCAAAAGAAATCTTCCTTTCCAAGAATAAGATACATCCAGCCAATTCGAGTGACCGGACCAAACTTTGGATTTCCAAAGTGAAATATATGACGTTGGAAAAATATGTCGAATTGAAAGAAGCCAGAG
>CALMKY010000512.1 GCA_937867195.1 uncultured Saprospiraceae bacterium
TATGACAATCAAAAAACTAAGTGCCAGTATTTTTAAAGAAGGGTAAGTTTTAATGAAATTCATGATTGGCCCTGATACCAACAACATCAAAATCATGGAAATCATGACGGCGGCATACATGACCCAGACCTGGTCCGTCATGCCGATGGCTGTCAGAATTGAATCAACCGAAAATACCAGATCGATTAATACTACCTGGATTAAAAGGTTTGTAAATGAATTTAAAGTGGAGATCTTATTCCCGGGTACAGCCTCTTCAAACCGGATGATTTCCTTGATAGACTTATATAGTAAGAATACTCCTCCAAGTATCAGTATGATTTCTTTGCCGGTAAAAGAATGATCACCCAATAATATCCAATTGTCATCCAAATGCATAACCCAAGAAATGGTTGTTAACAGGACCAACCGTAATAACAATGCTGTCCCGATTCCTATTATTTTAAACCTATTTCTCTGATTATCAGGTAGTTTATCGGCCATTAGGGATATGAAAATTATATTATCTATACCTAATATAATTTCTAATAGAGTTAAACTTATAAGGGAAATTAAAGCTTCAGACATATTTGTTAAACATACTTACAAATATAATAGTTTTACTATTATCAAAATTAGTTTTATTAAATATTTTAATATTTTACTAACTTTGCCAGGCAGTTATGCAATACAGTTTAAAATTCAAAGTAAATGACAGTGTTTTCCTAAAGGATCCTAATGAAACAGAATTGGGCAGACAAATTATATCCAGGGCGATTCCATTAATTAAAAATCTTGGATTTGAAGAATTTACTTTTAAAAAGCTGGCTAATGAAATAGATTGTACCGAAGCAAGTATTTATCGATATTTTGAAAACAAACATAAATTATTGCTATACATTATAAGCCTCTATTGGAATTACATGGAGTATCAGGTGACGATGACTCCTTCGGACCGGGACCCCAGCCAAAGAATTTTGGATATTATAGATTTATTGACTGAAGAACCAAAAGCCTATCCTGTCGAGTTTGAAATCGATACCAAGAGTTTATTGGATATTGTCATCACAGAAAGCAGTAAGACCTACCTCATCAAAAAAGTAGATGAAATTAATAAGCTAAAGGTATTCCAACCCTACAAAGACTTGTGCCATCATATAGCAGATTTGATAAAGCAGGTAGACCCGGATTATCCGTTTGCACATTCTTTAGCCAGCACCATTGTCGAGACAGCTCATGATCAATTTTATTTTTATCGATATCTACCCAGTCTTACGGATGGTAAGGAAAACCAAGATGAGCAAAAATATGTCCGTCAGTATTTATATCACCTGATATCGAAAGTTTTGAAAATTAAATAATGGAATCCTGTCATTTTTTGTGAACTATTCTTACAGCGATCTGTTTGGAATCGGAATAGTTACCTAAGGTCATAAAATCCCTTGCGTTTATGGTACTTATAAATAAATTAGGCCTCTGTGTAGTAATCCTTTTATTACTATTTCAGCAAAGACTTGCAGGTCAAAATACCGGAAGCATCGCCGGAATCGTAGTGAATAAAACGACACAGTCTCCCATAGAATTTGCATCCATTCAGTTAATCAATACCAATTATGGTTGTACTACGGATTCGCTTGGAAATTTTAAGATCACCAACATCCCCGTGGGTACTTATAATCTGATGAGCTCAATGATTGGATTTAAGCCCACTGAATTATTCAATCTCAACATTTCAAGTGGTAATGAAAATACGTATATTATAGAACTAGAGGAAGATGTCAATACTTTACAGGAAGTAGTAATAAAAGGAAATACACGAACCGTCAAATCAGCAACCATCGAAACTCCTTTAAGTACTCAACGCATCACGACGGAAGAAATCCGTAGCAATCCGGGCGGAAATTTTGACATCAGTAAAGTTATACAAACATTACCGGGAGTCGGGGGTGGAGCTAATGGAGGAAGTTTTAGAAATGATATTATCATCAGAGGTGGGGCACCAAACGAAAACGTGTTTTATCTCGATGGAATCGAAGTCCCGGTAATCAATCATTTTCAGACCCAGGGAAGCAGCGGCGGCCCCCAAGGGATGCTGAATATAAGTTTTATAGAAGATGTAAAATTAAATTCATCAGCCTTTGATGCTAAATACGATAATGCAGTATCTTCCGTATTTCAGTTTAGACAAAAGAAAGGTAACCGTGATCATGTGCAAGGCAATATCCGTTTGAGCGCATCCGAACTGGCATCGACAATGGAGGGACCGCTAGCTAAAAATGGTAAGACGACCTTCCTGGCATCTGCCCGCAGATCGTATTTACAATTTTTATTCAAAGCACTTGATTTACCAATCCGGCCGGATTACTGGGATTTCCAAACAAAAATAATACACCAAATCAATGAAAAAACGACATTGTCCTTCATCGGTTTAGGTGCCATTGATTTGTTTAGCTTTGCTCCTACCCGGAAAAGCACTCCTGAAAACACCTATATCCTTAATTCCAATCCGATCATCCATCAATGGAATTACACTGGTGGATTTTCTCTCAAGAAATCATTGGACAATGGATATTGGGAATTAACATTAAGTCGCACACATTTTAATAATAACATCATCAAATATTTACAGAATAATAAACCTTCTTCAGATGAAATCACCTATCACGTAGTCAGCAATGAAATTGAAAATAAATTAAGATGGAATGTCACCAAAAGCTTCCTACAATGGAAATTATCTTATGGTCTATCAGCGCAATGGGCAACGTACAATAATGAAACCTATAATTTAATTTCAAATGAAATTATTAATTCGTCTGGCCAGCTGATCGTACCCCGCACCGAATACAGGTTCAGGAGTCCATTGGAGCATCTCAGTAAATTTGGAGCTTATTATCAAGTCGGAAGAAGATTTTTAAATGACAGAATAGGGCTTTCTGTCGGCATCCGGTCCGACATAAATAGTTTCACGAAAGACGGTTTAAATCCTTTCAACACTATTTCTCCCAGGTTATCTTTTACGTATTCAATTTCAAATCCCTGGGTATTCAATTTCTCAATAGGTCGATATTTTAAAATTCCTCCTTATACTATATTAGGCTATGCCGACAATCAAAACAATCTGGTGAATCAATCCTCAAAATACCTTTCAAGCAATCATTTTGTAACAGGGTTTGAATACATACCCAGAGAGGATATCAGGTTTACCATCGAAGGTTTTTTAAAGACTTACCAACATGTACCAGTTTCCATCCGAAACGAGATCCCCTTATCCAATTTAGGCGCTGACTTTAGCATTTTAGGCAATGAACCCGTTAAAACAGATGGTTTCGGGAGAACGTATGGTCTGGAAGTCTTTTTTCAAAAAAAATTGACTGACAAAGCTTTTGGTATTGTATCCTATACCTATTACAAGAGTGAATATACATCAGAAATCAATAGACCGTATACTCCCAGCAGTTGGGACAACCGTCATTTATTGTCTGCAACAATAGGTTATAAATTTCCGCACAATTGGGAATTGGGATTAAAATTCAGATACCAGGGAGGAGCTCCCTATACTCCATTTGATGAAACTGCTTCCCGTAGCAATTACTTATTACTGGGTGTAGGGACCCTGGATTATGATCGGATCAACAGTTTGCGGTTGAATTCATTTAACAGTTCAGACATTCGGATAGACAAAAAGTGGAATTTTAAAAAAACAAGCCTGGATTTCTTTTTGGATGTCACCAATTGGTATGTTGCAAAAAATCCGAGAATACCCGAATACACATTTTTGCGAAATGAAGATAACAGTGGGTTCAAAACCTTGGATAATAAACCTATCCAATTGGATGGATCCAATGCGATTCCTACCCGGGTAAAGAACGATGATGCAATCTTCACACCGAGTTTTGGATTTATCTACGAATTTTGAAAATCAAACTTCATACGATAGAAGGAATCTGATGATTTGGAATTTTTTATGAGAATAGAAAATTCAATGTTATATAAACTGGAACTCCGGAGATACAAGAATTGCCCAAATGATATCTTCTACACCGGATACATCGGTTTTACCTTGTAGATAATCTTCCATCGTTTTTAACTCCCTGCTAGTCGGCAAGCGACATAATAGTGATAAATATAAAGTACGGATCAAATCATGAGGATTCTTTTGGTACTTATCTGAAAATCGCAAGGCTCCTTCCTGTAAGCGTTCATGCATGAGTTGGTGATTCGTAAGTGTTATAGATTGTAATAAACCGGGTTCTTCACTTCGATGAGTCGTCACATTTTCACGAGTAGGCCTGCCTAAAGCAAGCTGAAAAGGGTCTACTTGGACTTGGGATGCTCTCATCATCTTCGCGATTTACGCGGTGAATGAAGTAACACACCCCTGCCTCCTCGGAATACTCTCAGCATGGTGTATGCCATCCGAAGGTCCTTCATTTCTTAGGAAACGGTAGACATTCGTAGCCTCTTGCCCCAGCTCCGATCCCGGCCGTGGTGAAATGCGACTGGAGTCCATCTCAAACCGGGAGCAGCTAGGCCGCCTTTCTGGCGAGTGGTCCATCAACCGCTGCCCCGCTGAGTGTGGGGGACCATTGATCGAACACGCGCCTTAGGTCGTTGTTGAGCACTTTCGTCCGTACTTGTAAGAGGTTGTGCGCCCCTTCTTCACTCCATCGCATGTGTTGCTTCTTCACCAGACGTTTGCTCATCACTTGATTCACGGCGGATTCGACGATGGCCGTCGAGATCGTCTCCCCATGGCGGTACCGATCGCCGAAGGTCGGGATCAAGCCCGCGTTACCCTCGACATACATCGCAAACTCCTTCGCAGCCCGAAGCAATTTGGGCACACCATCTTTCCCATTCGAGGCCGCTTCTGCGCCGAAGACAATGTTCTCCATCTCCGCCAAAGCCAGGCCCACGTTGCCGTGCCACAAGAGCCATTTCACGCGCTCTAGTCGATGACAGACCTGCTCGCTCGCGCGTGCTGACCGTTTCTTCCGCCGCAACCGTAGGTTCGATGTGCTCCGTCTCTTCCTCTTCTGGCTGCTCTGGTTTGTCGGAACTGTTCCAAGGCAGACTCTTCGCCAGCTGTCGCATAACTGTAAGTCGCATGGTGAGATGAAACCAGTCCAGCGTATGTTCGGACTCCGCGCTCAGGAACTCCGGCACGGCTCGCACATCGCCCCTCCGTCTGTCAAAAACCGCACTGCGTGGTTTTCCTGTACTCCGTGCGACTTCAGAAACTCGAACAACCGCCGCCTCGGCTTGTTGTCATAAGTCTGTACATAGGCGAAACATTTGCCGTTGCCATCATCCAAAGACGATTTTACCGACAATGACTTCAAACCACCCTTCGTTGCCGGAGCGCTGCTTCTTGGCGTGCACGTACCCCCGTCCAGCCCCACCGTCAGTCGCGGCCCGAGGACCGGCAGCTGGTCCCAATCCCGTTGGCACCCTTCAATAAACGCGGCTCGCTCTGGCCCCAGTTCGTGGTCCAGCCGCTCGGAACCTCCTGGACCTTGCGATGAATCCCCGCCACACTGAGCGTGCTGCTCAGCGGCCGCCGATCGGCGGGCCATGAAGGCGTCCGGGCCTCCACAGTCCTCTGGTGGCCCGCCCCACTTCCCTCCGACACATACCAGATACGTGCGCCCGTTCTCGATCACGCAGTGTTTCTCGATCCGAATCTCGTGCTGCCACAGGTCGCCAAAGTCGTCCTCGTAGAGGAAGCGTTCGTTGATCCGAAACTGCAGAGCCATCAATTTCACCTGGAGGGCATCATGGCCCTCCACCGACCCAATCCGCGGAGTGGTATAGCTTTTCTTCTGGACCCGAAATCGATGCAGGTGAAAATCGGTCCATCCGAATCCGATCTGGATGCCCAGTGCAGGTCCGCCAGTGTGCTGTCGGAGCGGACCAGGAACCGTCGCCACAGCATCGGATGGATGCCCCAAATCCACGCATAGATCAGATACGCGGTGGCCTGCGCTGTCGAGTTCATGGCCACGGTAGCTTAGCAAGTTACGGGCTCAATCGCGACCGGCGAGCGCTCCCCGTAGAACCTGCGATGGGACTCGTTTGCTCCTGGTTTGAGATGGACTGGCGTCCCTGGTCATTCCAAAAGTCTCGCATAAGCAAGAATGATCGTATTCTTGTTGAAGGTCTGCTTGCCTTCGCTTGCCCTGGGCTGTAATGACGATCGCGTTGAACAGCCGGCGCGGACAGGCACCGGCTGAGCCAGGAAGAGCTGAAAAAAGGCGACGTCATCGGTGTAATAGAGGTTGCCGTCCGCTCTCAGACCCACGATGTTAACACCAACGTTGAAGCCGGAGGCATCCTGATCTTCCCCCGATTGTACAGACACCTCACTAAGGAGGAGAAAGATGCAATCGGATGCTCGCATGCTCACCAAGACTCGACGGCGGTACACGGAAGCATTTAAAGAAGAAGCCGTGCGATTGATACGAAACTCAGCACCGCCTGTCGCGCAGGTCGCCCGGGACTTGGGTGTTACCGACCATCTGCTGTACCGCTGGCGGGCTGAGCAGCAGCAGGCAGAGAGCCACGGCCAGACCCGACAGTCAATATTGCTATTCATGGGCCGTGCATTCCGCGTCGATTATGCTGCACAATTGAAGGAGGGACATTTGGGTGGTTTACGCGTTTCAGAAGAAACGATGGCAGGTATCAAAATACCGAAACCGAAAACCGATTTACTCGGAAGCGGCTGAAGAGTCTCAAGGGGATGCCCACACAGTAATATAAGCCTCTGCCTGATCTATGCGGGATGCCGGATCATTCAAGGCGCGCAGGAGCGGACCGGCATCGCCGCTGCCGATGTCTCTCCCATTCCCCATGCAATCGCGACGGCTTGCCGGATCACCGATTTATCATGGTGCTCAACGGCTACAGGTCTCGCAACTTACCGTCCCTCGCGGATAGCAGAGAGTATGTGCTCAAATTCTCTCCTGAGTATCTCCGCGACCGCTTTATACTGCATAGTGTTGTCGGAAAGTTTGGCCATTTCTAATTCCAAATTAACGGAATTGGCATCTAAGGGAAGATCCGAGGCAGGAACCTCCGCGATCCGTCCCTGGACGGTCTCGACTGTGCTCACCAGATGGCGATCATTGGTTTTGTTCAGAGTCACGCCTTGGGCATTCTCACTCGCAGCAGCCAATGCATCTTTAAAGTGGAGCTCTTTGGCGCGATATCCTGGTGTTTCTTCATTCGCGACATTCGCTATAATCACACGGTGCCGGGCGTTTCGTAAATCCAGTACCCGCGCCAATGCAAACGATTCATCAAAAATGCTCACGGCTCGTCTCCATCTGCTAAATCGGATATTTCTCCTTGAGACAAATCGTGTTTTGTGTTGGCTTCTCCACTTTGAGGAACACTTTCTCAGTTTGTCCCCTCCCCGCGTTCTCTTGATTTTGGGTTGGTGGCCCATGTTATAAGCAAAGTACATACCACTTAGTCACGATAATATGGGAATCGTTGGATCCAAAGAGTTGTCAGCACATAGTGCACGACTGCCATAAGGATGAGCGTCAAATAACTGCCAAGCGTGCTACCCCGCGTCATTTCGTTGACAGCAATACCAAGCTGAGCGAAGGAAGGGAAGATTGTGAACAGAAGAAGTGAAGATAGCCGGTGTGTGATTCCGAATCGATGACAAAGTCCCAGTGCCCGAGGCAGGTGCAAAACATCTCGCTTCACACGAGAACGTCTGGAGGAGAAATGGCATGAGTCTAGGATTTCTGTATAAGCGGTGTTGTATCGTAATCACAGCAATCATGTGTCTAATGATATGTACAGCCTATGCCGCTGATGACAAGAAGCCGGATGATGGGCCAGCAAACAAACTATTAGATTGTCGCTACCATCAAGTTTCCAAATTCTCCGAAAGTGAAACGATCGGAGATACTTTCCCGACTGACGATCTCTTTCGTCCCCTCTTGGGCGATCCGAAACAGCCGCAGTTTTTCGCCCTCTGGCAATCCACTCAATCGCGGCTTGAACGGACCACTGCAAACATCGGAACGGTCGGGATTGGAGAGAATTTTGGATTCTATACCCGGCGCAACGGATGTAACGGGTGGCAGATCAGCCTGCTGACCGGCATTTTTTCGCAATTTGACTTAGATACGTCCAATGCGGAGCTTATCAATGTCGATTTCAATGTCGGCGTGCCGCTGACCTGGCGGCATGAAAACTGGTCCGCGCGCTTACGCTTTTATCACCAGAGCAGTCACATTGGGGATGAATTCCTGGGGGCGCATCCTGGATTCAAATCAATTGGCCTTCAGTACGAGGAAGTCGACATGATCGTGTCGTATGATTTCCGGACATGGTTGCGCATGTATGGGGGAGGAGCAGTGATGGTCAACCGGCAACCTTCCACGATCGACCGCTTTACAGGACAATGGGGATTCGAAGCGCGGACGCCGACGCCGTTGGGACGCTCTCACTTGTTTGGTCTCCTCTCCAATCCAATCCTCTTCACGCCTCTCTTGACGACGGACTTTAAATCCGTCGAGGCACAGGACTGGCACATCAATACCAACTTGCTCATGGGGATCGATATATCACGCGCTGGCTATCTGAAGCGTTTTCGGATTCTGTTCAACTACTATCACGGATATAGTCCATATGGGCAATTCTTCTATTTGCAGAAGACCGAATCATTTGGTGCCGGCGCTTATTTGATGTTCTAGACTCGCAACATCCCTAAACGCTATCTCCAGGCTTACGCCGCTCTATCGGCCAGCATTCGGGCAAGACACATCGAATTTGAGCAGAGTTATCTCCAGAAGTGAATCTATGATATGGTCGAAAGGTACACGAAATCCTCGATCAGAAGTGCTACCAGCACTGCGGTCGTGGACCTGAGCAGCAGGAGCGGTGTATAAGGCGAACACAATGTTTGGTCTTAATCGTCGGAGGTCAAAAAACAACTTCGGCTGCTCATCCATTGCTCCGTGTTCCACGCAACGTCCAGCCTGTATAGCAATCGAACGCAAAGCAATGGACCACGATGCGGGCACGCCGGAAAAATCCACCCGTCGCGATGAACCAGTTGAGGAGATGAAAAGGTGCTTCCGCCGTCAGAAGACCGAGCCAATACAACGTCTCGCACATTCCCTTCGAAGGTCTTTCTCCACGCAACCCAGAGTCCCCCGTCGGGAGCGAGCGCCGTGATCGGTCTGCAACAGGGGCACGCCATTCCGTCAATGGTCCGATTCACATCTATTGTTTGTCCACGATCCCGACTCCTGGCGAAGATAGCTCCCGCTCCACTGCGATCTTTCCCACGATGATCAAGCCATGCCAGATAGACGTTTCCACTTGGTAGGGCGAGCACATGCTCAAAACTATGACTGATCGGTTGGTCGTCATCGTTGACCCTCACCGGCGGATCGAACGTTGCCCCTCCGTCCTGCGATCGGGCTAGGAGAAGATCGGAAGCAAACGGCGAATCCGATTTGGCCTGTGACGTCGACCAGGTGAAATACACCTCACCTTTTGCGCCGATCGTGAGACCGGGTGCCTGATGGAGTGCGGCCGGTTCACGCGTCGCAGGATTGACTTGCACAATCTGGCTTGGTGCATTCTCCGGTCCGACGAGTTGAACAGTTTTTAACGAACGTTCTTCACCCTCTCCTT
>CALMKY010000513.1 GCA_937867195.1 uncultured Saprospiraceae bacterium
GCGGCATTTGTGTTTTGGGACGGATAGATGGCAGCGTCCTGTAATGTAGGTCCCCAATTGCTAAAGAAATAGCCCAGGTTTTGTTGAAACCCTCCTACATAATCATTTTGATACCGGGGTAGATGTGCCGTATTGGTATACAGAGATTGGGTCAGGGAAAATTCAGCATTCTTGATTTTTTTACTTCCGTTTTTAGTAGTTACCAAAATGACGCCATTACGCCCCTGATCGCCATAGGTGACGGTGGCTGCCAGTCCCTTTAATACACTTATATTTTCTATATTATTAGGATCGAGATCCAGAAAACGGCTTGAAGCATTTTGTCCTCCGGATGTAAACCCACCTCGCTGGTTGGTATTAGAGTTAAATGGAACGCCGTCCACAACAAATAAAGGTTGATTCGAGCCGGTAATGGAGGTATAGCCTCTGATGGTAATATTAGTACCTGTACCGGTCACTCCGGATGTGGATGTAATGTTTACTCCGGGCACTTTGCCTTGTAATACTCTGGCCACATCGGCTTGAGGTCTGTTTTCAAGAGATTTCTTTTCAATAGCAGAAACAGAATATCCAAGAGCTCTTTTTTCTCTTTGGATACCCATGGCGGTAACCACTACTTCCTGTAGGGCCACTCCTTCCTGCATTATACTGTTAATTTCGGTCTGATCACCGATGACCACATCCTGAGTTTCAAAACCGGTGTAAGAAAAAGTGATCATATTCACACCCTGCGGGACATTGAGAGAATATTTTCCATCAATATCAGTAACAGTACCTACTTCGGTACCTTTTGCAATTACACTGGCACCGATTACCGGCTGTCCGTCTTTGTCGGTCACCGCCCCTTTGATGATTTTTTGTGCGGAGACAATGCCTATTGCAAAAAATAAGCTAACTAATAAAAGCAGTCTTTTCATAATACCCGTTTAAATTATATTTTTTGATTAAGGCTGTGAGAGAGCCTTTAATTTTACTTAACGAATATATAACTCTCTCGTTAAATAAAAAAGTCCGGTTTCGAATTTCTAAAAAAAAGTCAAGTTTGACGAGAATATATGCCAGAATAGCAATTTTTTCAGTCTTTAAGCAAAATGCAAGGCAAATTAAATTTTAAATCATTTTATAAAACAAACGGATAGGGACTTTAAAAAATCTAATTTTGATCGATGTTGAATCCTGTCGCCACGTTAACTCTTGCTCATGAGTCGGATATCCTCGAAATCCTGGCCATGCGAAAGGAGTTTTACAAAATAGATCAATATGATTTTGAAGAATCAACGCAATTTAAAATCACCAAAGATTTTATCCTGAACCCGCAATTAGGAAGATGCTGGATTATTAAACTGGAGGAACTGACGGCAGGATATATCTGTCTGACCTTCGATTTTTCTTTTGAATATGGGGGTAAAATCGCCTTTGTGGACGAATTGTATATCAAACCGGAATATCGAAAAAAAGGAATAGGATCGAAGATACTACCACAAATAATTGAGAAGGCCAAAACATTAAAAATCATGACCCTGTTATTGGAATCAGAGAAGCACAATGTGATCGCTAATAAGCTTTATCAAAAAAACGGGTTCAAATCCAATGAACGATATTTATTGCATCGTAATCTTTAATAACATATCAATAAATAATTTATGTATTCGCAGCTTACTATTCAATATTAATTTTACCTTTACAATTAATCTATAAATTCAATTATCTAG